>JANOJJ010000649.1:0-3294 GCA_031408155.1 Rubrivivax sp. | reverse complement strand
GCAGCACAGTCCTTGAACCAGGTCAAGCGCATTCGTGCCGGCCGCACGGCAGCGCAGGCCCAGAGGCAATCTCGACTGCGTCACGGCGTTTGCTCCGTCGGTGCCTGGAGTGGTCGGCATGACGGCTGCCCCGGTGTCGTGCGAAAAAGCAAACCCAGGTCAAGGCCGGCTGCGGCGCGGCTGCGCATGCTCGGGGCTCATGAACACGCCTCTTTCGCAGTCGACGATGCGGCGCCGCCGCACCCTGTCATTGCCGTTGCTGCTGCTGCCGCTGGCGCTGGCCGCGCAGGCCCAGCTGTCGGCGCCCCAGCCGCAGACCATCGTCGTCTCGGCGACGCGCCATGCGATGGCGCTGATCGACGCGCCGGCTGCGATCGACGTGGTCACGCGTGAACAGATCGAGTCGCGCGGCGCCGACAACCTGTTCGATGCCGTGCGCGGCACGACCGGCATCTCGATCCAGGGCCGCCCGATCAGCGGCCGCAAGGCGATCAACCTGCGCGGCATGGACAGCCGCCACACGCTGGTGCTGGTCGACGGCAAGCGCATCGGCGCCAGTGACGGCGTGATCGGCCACAGTGACTACCAGTACGACTGGATCGCGGTCGACGACATCGAGCGCATCGAGCTCATCCGCGGCCCGATGTCGGTGCTGTACGGCGCCGAGGCGCTGGGCGGCGTGGTCAACGTGATCACGCGTGCACCCGGTACCGAGCGCTGGCGTCTGGGCGTGCTGGCCGAAGGCTCGGCCGCCACCGGCGCTCGCGGCGGTGACGGCTTTCGGGCTTCGCTGCATGCCGACGGCCCGCTGGTCGGCGGCCTGCGGCTGGCGGTCAGTGCGTCTGACGTTCGGCGCGAGGCGGTGGCGGCGCGCTCCGACAGCCGCATCAGCGAGCTCGAAGGACGCCATAAACGCGAAGCCGCCGTGCGCCTGCACTGGACGCCGGCCGCCGGCCAGGAGCTGGTGGCTGAACAGCGCGTGGGTGACGAGACGCGCTGGGCCGACGCGCGCGAGAAGAGCGGCCCCAGGCGCTACTACCTGAGCGAGACACCGATCGACCGCAAGCACTCGTCGCTGGGCTGGACCGTCGACGGCGGCGGCCCGCTCGACTGGCACACGCAGCTGCGGGCCTACCGCAGCACGCTCGACGCCAGCAACGCACGCACCAACGGCGTGGCCGCGCTGCGGCCGAACCAGCTCGACGACCGCGTGCTCGAAGGGCAGGCCTCGCTGGCACCCGGGCCCGGCCAACTGCTGAGCAGCGGCTTCGAACTGCGCCGCGAGTCGCTGCACAACGCCGGCCTGCCCGGCGGTGAAGGTCGCGCCGAGCACCAGTCGCTGTACCTGCAGCATGAGGCCGGGCTGGCGCGCGGCCTGACCCTCACCGCCGGATTGCGCCACGACCAGCACAGCCGCTTCGGCCACGAATGGAGCCCGCGCGCCTACCTGGTGTGGCAGGCCGCGCCGGGCTGGACGGTCAAGGGCGGCTACGGTCATGGCTTCAAGGCGCCCACGCTCAAGCAGATCTCGCCCGACTACAAGGAGGACGAAGGGCCCTACACCTACTTCGGCAACGCCGCACTCGTGCCCGAGACCAACGATGCGCTCGAACTCGGCATAGGCTGGGACAGTGCTGCCGCCGGCGTGCAGGTGATGCTGTTCCGCAACCAGGTCGACAAGCTGATCGTCACGCGGCTGTTCGGCGTGGTGGCCGGGCGCAACCAGTACGTGTTCGAGAACAGCGACCACGCCACGCTGCAGGGCCTGGAGGCCACGGCCGGCTGGCGGCCCACCCGCCAGCTCACGCTGGGCGCGAACTGGCAGGCGCTGGACGCCACCGACGCCAACGGCGAGCGCCTGGAAAAGCGCCCGCGCCACATGATCGGCGTGAAGGCCGACTGGGCCGCCGGCGCCTTGCGCGCGGGCCTGCGCGTCGAGAGCCAGCAGGGGCTGCTGCTGGCGTCGCCGGTGGCGGGGCAACCGTTGCAGCCGGCGCCGGCGACGACGCTGGTGTCGGCACACGCCGGCATCGAGCTCGGCAACGGCCTGGACCTGAGCCTGGGCGTCACCAACCTCGGCAACGTGAACCTGGCCGACAGGTCAGCGCTGTTCGTCACTGCAGAAGCACCGCGCACCTGGCGCCTGGCCCTGCGCGGGCGCTGGTAGTTCGAGAGCACCTCGTCATGACCTCGCCCCTGACGTTGAACGCGGCACCGGCGTCCGGCTTCGATCAGCCGTTCGAGATGTTGGCCGCCTGCCACCAACGCGTCGAGCGCATGGTGTCGCTGCTCGAACGGCTGGCCGCGCATCTGCCGGACCATGGCAACGACCGCCAGGCTGCCGACGCCGCGCGTGACGTGATGCGCTACTTCGACCTCGCCGCGCCAGCTCACCACGAAGACGAAGAGCGCCATGTGCTGCCGGCGTTGCGTGCCGCCGGCGACGACGCCTTTGCGGCGCAGCTCGAGCAGGAGCACCGCGAGATGCGGCGTCGCTGGGTCGAACTGCGGCCTTGCCTGGTCGAGGTCGAGGCTGGTAGCTGGGCCGCCGCCAGCGCGGCCGACTACGCGCCCTGGCGCCAGTTTGCGGCGCTGTACCGGGCGCACGCGGCGGCCGAAGAGGCGCATGCCTTCCCGGTCGCGCAAGGCGCGCTCGACGCCGAGGGCCAACGTGCGATGGGGCGCGAGATGGCCAGCCGGCGGGGCGTGGTCTGACCCGCTGCCGTCGACGCCAAACCGGTCGCGGCGGGTGGCTGCTTTCAGGTCGGGCGGCGCTGCGGCTGCCGAGTGCCATGCAGCCGGCGCGACAATGCACCTTGCGCATGCAGGAGACCCGAGATGCAGTTCAGACCCCTGGGCCGCAGTGGCCTGTCCGTCGCCCCGCTGGCCTTCGGCGGCAACGTGTTCGGCTGGACCGCCGACGAAGCCACCTCGTTTGCGCTGCTCGACGCCTTCGTCGACGCCGGCTGCAACCTGGTCGACACCGCCGACGTCTATTCACGCTGGGTGCCCGGGCACGCTGGGGGCGAGTCGGAGGCGTTGCTCGGCCGCTGGTTGCAGGCCAGCGGCAAGCGCGACCGCATCGTGCTGGCGACCAAGGTCGGGATGGACATGGGCGACGGCAGAAAGGGCCTGCGGCCGGAGTGGATCCGGCAGGCGGTGGAGGATTCACTGCGCCGGCTGCAGACCGACCGCATCGACCTCTACCAGGCGCACACCGACGATGCCGACACGCCGCTGGAGGACACCCTGGGTGCCTTTGCCGACCTCATCAGCGCCGGCAAGGTGCGCGCC
>JANOJJ010000551.1:0-3476 GCA_031408155.1 Rubrivivax sp. | reverse complement strand
GGCCGAGCCGGCGCTGGCGCTGGACGGCGGCGCCGACGGCATGGACTTCATCCGCCCTTTGCTGCGGCAATTGCGGTCCCACCTGAACGCGGCGGGCGTGCTGCTGCTCGAGATCGGCCACGAACGCGCGCATTTCGACGCCGCCTTTCCTACCCTGCAGCCGGTCTGGCTGTCGACCAGTGCCGGCGATCACGCGGTGCTGCTGCTGACCCGAGAAGACCTCGAATGATCACCCTGCGTGCAATCACCCTGCGTCGCGGCACCAAGGTCGTGCTCGACCAGGCCCAGGTCACCCTGCAACCGGGTGAAAAGGTCGGCCTGATCGGCCGCAATGGGGCCGGCAAGTCCAGCCTGTTCTCTTTGCTGACGGGCCGCCTGCATGCCGACGCCGGCGAGCTGGACATGCCGCCGCGCTGGCGCATCGGTGAAGTGTCGCAGGACATGCCCGACACCGACGACGCTGCGACCGACTTCGTGTTGCATGGCGATCTGCCGCTGCAGCGTGCACAAGGCGCGCTGATCCTGGCCGAAGCCAGTGCAGACGGCCACGCCATTGCCGACGCTCACATGGCGCTGGATGAAGCCGGTGCCTTCGACGCGCGGTCGCGGGCTCAGACCTTGTTGCTGGGACTGGGCTTTCGCAGCGAGCAGCTCGCCGCCCCGGTCAACAATTTCTCGGGCGGCTGGCGCATGCGGCTGCAACTGGCGCGGGCGCTGATGTGCCCAGCCGACCTGCTGCTGCTGGACGAACCCACCAACCACCTCGACCTGGACGCTCTGGTGTGGCTGGAAGCCTGGCTCAAGCGCTTCGACGGCACACTCATCATCATCAGCCACGACCGCGAGTTTCTCGACGCGATCACCAAGGTCATCGTGCACCTGGACGAGGCCACGCTGACGCGTTACACCGGCAACTACAGTGCTTTCGAGGAGATGCGGGCCGAGCGCATGCTGCAGGCGCAGGCGGCCTTCTCGAAGCAGCAGGAGCGCATGGCCCACCTGCAACGCTTCATCGACCGCTTCAAGGCCAAGGCCAGCAAAGCCAAGCAGGCGCAAAGCCGGGTCAAGGCACTGGCGCGGATGGAACGACTGGCACCGGTATTGACGGCGAGCGACTTCCAGTTTGAGTTCCGTGAGCCGGCCAACCTGCCCAACCCCATGCTGGCGCTCGACGGACTGGCCTGTGGCTACGGCAACACCGTCATCGTGAGCGGCATCAGCCGCTCGGTGCTGGCCGGCCAGCGCATCGGCATCCTGGGCGCCAACGGCCAGGGCAAGTCGACCTTGGTCAAGACCATCGCACGCACCCTGCCCCCGGCGGCCGGCCGCATCACCGAAGGAAAGGGGCTGCAGATCGGCTACTTCGCGCAGCAGGAGCTCGACGTCCTGCGCCTGGACGAAGGCCCGTTGGCGCACATGGTTCGGCTGGCGCGCGAGCAGGGCCCGGCCGCGCGTGAACAGGAGCTGCGCGACTACCTGGGCCGCTTCCGCTTTGGCGGCGACATGGTCGGCCAAGCCGTCGGATCGCTCTCGGGTGGCGAAAAGGCGCGCCTGGTGCTGGCGATGCTGGTCTGGCAGCGCCCCAACCTGCTGCTGCTCGACGAGCCGACCAACCACCTCGACCTGACCACACGCGAAGCCCTGTCGATCGCCCTCACCGAGTTCGAAGGCACGGTGATGCTGGTCAGCCACGACCGTGCCTTGCTGCGCGAGGTGTGCGACGAGTTCTGGCTGGTCACGCGTGGCGGCGTCGAGCCTTTCGACGGCGACCTCGACGACTACCAGCGCTGGCTGCTCGAGGTGTCACGCGCCCTGGCCAAAGGCCTGCAGGCGCCGCCCGTGCCGCGGCCGCAGTTGGTCGGGCAAGCGCCTGTGGCCGCCCCGCGGACGGCTGCACCACCCGCTGCGACGCCAGCGACGCCAGCGCCCCGAGCACCGGCGGCCGCACCAGCGACTGCCCGCAACACGCGCGACGATCGTCAGGCTGGCAAGCAGGCGCGCGTGCGCCAGGCCGAAGCATCGCGCCCGCTGCGGGTCGAGATCCAGCGCGTCGACGAACGGCTGCAACGCCTGGCCGCCGAGCGCGCCGAGGTCGAGCAGCAGCTGGCTCGTGGCGATGTCAAGCCCGATGAGTTTGCCGAACTCGGGCGACGACTGGCTCACATCGGGGCCGAGGTCGCGCTGCTGGAGGAACGCTGGCTCGAGGTCCAGACCGAGCTCGACGGCTTGCAAGCACAGCCCTGATTGCGCAGCCTGGCTGCCGCCATTGCGCGGCAGCCAGGCTCGGGCCAGCGGCTGCCAAGCCCGTGCCCTGCGGCTTACGTGCAGCCGCGTAAGCACCGATCGGCAAGCCAGCCCGAATAGGAGGACAATACTCGGCTTGCTGTCTTCCCAGGCCCTGCTGCCTCCACGATCGATGGCCACTCGCCGCGCTACTCCCGCCACCACCACCAACAACGGTGTCAAGCTCCGCCAAACGCAGGCCGAGTACACCGCTGCACGGCCCAACTCCGAACCCGGCGTCAAACCGATGATGTCGAGTTCGAAGATGTACGTGTGTATCCGTTGTCACGCCAACTTCAAGACCGGCGACGGCAAGCCCGACCCGCGCTTGCGCGGCCTGGGCCGCTGCAACAACTGCCTGGGCGTGACTTCGCCCACGGCCACTTCCTGATCAGACCCGTCCGACCGGACCGACTCGACGCGGTCGGCAGCAGGGCGCCAACTTCATGCGCCCGCGCGTCGCAAAAGGTCCGGACCATGACCTTCACGATCGACCGGCGCAAGCCGTACGATCCCTGCGCGTGACCGGCTGAAGGGCCGGCATTTGAGTCCGCTGCCCGGTTGGCGTCGGCGCACAGGCGGCTCCATTCGCTGACGCGTCGAAGCGCCAGGGATGTGCACGATCAGGGGCTAGCAGCGACTTCGGCGATGGTCTCGAGATCCTTTGCCACCTTGCCGCCCTCCAGCGCGGCGACAAACCAGCGCGGGCGCCTTCCATGACCGGTCCAGGTGTTGCCAGCATCGTCACGGTAGCGGGGTTGGGCAGCAGACTGTTTGCGTCGTTTCTTCGCCAGGGATTGGGTCTTCGGCTTTACCTTTGCCGCCTTGCCCGCATGCGGGCCGAACAAATCCGTCGGCGTGAGTGAATAGTGTTCGATCGCCGTCTTGATGCGGTCGATAACCCCATCGATCTCCTTGGCCTTGATGGCCTCGGCTCTTTCGTGGAGCTTTGCGATCTGCGCCTGCAATTGCGAGTAGGTCTTTGTCATCGAGTGGTTCAGTTTGAATGGAGCAATCATTTCAGCTTGCTTTGACATGGCCGTTGCAGTTGATTCCTGCAATTGGACCATGGTCGAACTGTAACCTCTCCAATGAATGAATGGAATGCCGGTTGTCGATTGCACGGGCCGTCGAACTCACTGGTCATGTTCAGCAGCGTGTGGTTGACAGCATGTCTTGCGTTCTGCCCTTCG
>JANOJJ010000479.1:0-1899 GCA_031408155.1 Rubrivivax sp. | reverse complement strand
CGGCCGGTCTGGCTCTTGCCCGAGCCCGATTCACCCACGATCGCCAGTCGCTCGCGACCGAGCGCGAAGCCCACGCCACGCACGACCTCGGTCCAGCCGCCGTCGCGCGACGGATAGGCCACACGCAGGTCGTCGACCTCGAGCAGGGGTTTGCTCATTTCATGCTCTGCGGGTCGAGCGCGTCACGCAGCCCGTCGCCGAGCAGGTTGAAGGCCAGGCTGACGATCAGGATCGCCAGCCCGGGCCCCGCAGCGACCCACCACTGGTCGAGCACGAACTGGCGGCCGCCGGCAATCATCGCGCCCCACTCGGGCATCGGCGGCTGCGCGCCCAGGCCCAGGAAACCGAGCCCGGCGGCGGTGAGGATGATGCCGGCCATGTCGAGCGTGACGCGCACGATCACGCTGGCCAGGCACAACGGCATGATGTGGCGCAGCACGATGCGCAGGGGCGACGCGCCGATCAGCCGCACCGCCGCGATGTAGTCGGCCTGGGCGATCGTCAGCGTCTCGGCGCGCGCGATGCGCGCGTAGGGCGGCCACGACGTGATGGCGATCGCGATCACCGCGTTCTCGATGCCGGGGCCGAGTGCGGCGACGAAGGCCAGCGCCAGGATCAGGCGCGGAAAGGCGAGGAAGATGTCGGTGATGCGCATCAGCACGGCGTCGATCCAGCCGCCGGCGTAACCCGCCACGGTGCCCACCAGCAGCCCCACCGGCGCGGCCAGCAGCGCCACCAGGGTGACCACGAACAGCGTGATACGCGAGCCGTGGATGATGCGCGAGAGGATGTCGCGCCCCTGGTCGTCGGTGCCGAACCAGTGTTCGATCGACGGCGGCAGCAGGCGCAAGGTGCGCAGGTCGCCCTCGGTCGGCGAGTACGGTGCGATCAGGTCGGCCAGCAGCGCCATCAGCACCAGCGCGAGCACGATGGCGAGGCCGAACATGGCCAGCCGGTTGCGCGCAAATCCGCGCCAGCTGCCATAGGCGCGGCCGAGCGCGGCCTGCCGGCGCGAGGCCGGGCGTTCGCTCATCAGCCAGTCGTGCCATGCGGCGCGGTTCATCGGGAGCGCGTGCGCGGGTCGAGCAGGCGGTACAGCAAGTCGGACAACAGATTGAGCCCGATGAAGATGCTGCCGACCACGATGGTGCCGCCCAGCACCGCGTTCATGTCGGCGTTCTGCAGCGAGTTGGTGATGTACAGGCCCAGGCCCGGCCAGGCGAACACGGTCTCGGTCAGCACCGAACCTTCCAGCAGCCCGGCGTAGCTGAGCGCGACCACCGTGACCAGCGGCACGAGCGCGTTGCGCAGCGCGTGGCGCCAGATGATGCGCGCCTCGGACAAGCCCTTGGCGCGCGCCGCCACCACGTATTCCTGCGCCAGTTCGGTCAGCATGAACGAGCGCGTCATGCGGCTGATGTAGGCCAGCGAGAAGGCGCCCAGCAGCGCCGCCGGCAGCGCCAGGTGCGACAGCGCGTTGCCGAAGGCCTGCCACTCGCCGGCCAGCGCGGTATCCAGCAGCAGCAGGCCGCTGACGGCGGTCAGCGTGTACTCGTAGCTCACGTCGATGCGCCCCGGCCCGGCCACCCAGCCGAGCTTGGCGTAGAACAGGACCAGCGCCATCAGGCCGAGCCAGAAGATCGGCACCGAGTAGCCGATCAGACCCAGCACACGCACCGCCTGGTCGACTGGGCCACCGCGGCGCACCGCGGCCCACACGCCCAACGGCACGCCCAAGCCGGCGCCGATGACGATGCCGGCGGTGGCCAGTTCCAGCGTGGCCGGAAAGGCGCGTGCGATGTCTTCGAGCACCGGCTTGCCGGTCAGCACCGAAGTGCCGAAGTCGCCCTGCAGCAGCTTGGAGACATAAATGCCGAACTGCTGCCACAGCGGCAGGTT
>JANOJJ010000462.1:0-6982 GCA_031408155.1 Rubrivivax sp. | reverse complement strand
GTCGAGTGGCATATGCGCGAGCGCTTGAAGCCGATGCTGTTCGATGACGAACACCTCGACGAGGCCAACGCCAGCCGCGCCTGTGCTGTGGCCAAGGCCGTTCGCTCGGAGCACGCCAAGGACAAGGATGCAAGCAAGACGGCCGACGACGGGCTGCCGCTGCACAGCTCAGAACCTTGCTCAAGGACCTGGGCACCCTGGCCTACAACATCACCCACACCCACGCCAGTCCCGACACCAAAATCATCCTGACCACGCGGCCCACACCGGTTCAAGCCAAAGCCTTCGCGCTGCTGTCACTGAACCCGGCTTGGACCCAGTAGCCAGGTACCCCGCGAACGAAAAGTTCAAGTCGGGCGGGGATCTGTGTCTTGGGGGGTGTCAACGTTCGGGCTAGACGCGCGATCGTCGGGCGCGCTGGCCTGGATCAGGCCCGCAGCAGGTCGAACAAGGTGCGCGCCACCACCTTGGTGGCGCGGCGCAGGTCTTCCAGGTCCAAGTGCTCATCGGCGCGCTTGGCGTTGCTCTCGAGCACGGTGCGCGGGCCGGCGCCGTAGATCACCGCTGCCACGCCATGGGCGCCGTACAGGCGAACGTCGGTGTACAGCGGCGTACCCGAGGTCGGGATCGGCTCGCCGAACACGATCTGGCCATGCTTGCGTAACGCCTGCACCAGTGGCTGGTTGGTGCTCTGCGGTTCGAGCGACTGCGCCAGCAGCAGGCGCTTGATCTCGACGCGTACGCCGGGCGACTGCGCCACGGTGCGCTCGATCAACTGCCGTACTTCGGCCTCGACCGCGGTGGCGTCTTCCTCCGGGATCATGCGCCGGTCGAGCTTGAGCACCACCTGGCCCGGCACGACGTTGGTGTTGCTGCCGCCTTCGATGCGGCCGACATTGAGGTACGGGTGGCTGATGCCCTCGACTGCCGACCGGCGCTCTTGCAGCACGTCGTTATGGGCATACAGCGCGGTCAGCAGTTTGGTCGCCGCCTGCAGCGCGTCGATGCCGGTCTGCGGATAGGCGGCGTGCGAGGCCAGGCCGTGCAGCGTGACCTCCAGCTGCAGGCAGCCGTTGTGCGCGGTCACGACCTGATAGCTGAAGCCGGCGGCGATCAGGTAGTCGGGCTTGGTCAGACCGTTGTTCAGCAGCCAGCCGGGCCCGAGCTCACCGCCGAACTCTTCGTCGTAGGTGAAGTGCAGCTCGACCGCTCCCTTCAAGGGCATGCCCGTCGCCTCCAACGCGCGCAGCGCGAAGGTGTAGGTCGCGAAGTCGCTCTTGCTGACGGCCGCGGCGCGGCCGTACAGCTTGCCGTCGGCAATCTCGGCGCCATACGGCGGGTGCGTCCAGCCGTCGCCCGGCGGCACCACGTCGCCATGAGCGTTGAGCGCGATGGTCGCGCCAGCGTCGCCGAAGCGCCGGCGCACGATCAGGTTGGTGATCGACTGCAGACCGTATTCCTCCAGCGCCCAGGCCGGCACCGGGTGCTTCTCGGCCACCAGGCCCATCGCGGCCAGCAGTTCGGCGGTGCGCTCAGCGTGCGGCGCGTTGTTGCCGGGCGGGGTGTCGGTGGGCACCTTCACCAGTTCCTGCAGGAAGCGCACCTGTTCGTCGAAGTGGGCGTCGATCCAGCGGTCGATCGTCGAGTACGTCATAGGTGTTCGATCAGATGTTGGAACGCGCGCACGCCCAGTTCGGTGTCGTCGACGCTGATGCTCTCGAGCGGGTTGTGGCTGATGCCCGAGTTGCCGCCGCGCACGAACAGCATGGCCTGCGGCATCACCTCGTGCAGCTTCATCGCGTCGTGTCCGGCGCCGCTGGGCATGCGGTGCACCGGCAGGCCCAGGTGCGCAACGGCAGCTGCCCAGCGCGCCTGCCAGGCGCTGGCGCTGGGCGCGGCGTCGGCCACCAGCGTCTGCTCGAGCGTCCAGCTCAGGCCGCGGCGCTCGCAGATGCGCTGCAGTTCGGCGCGCACGTCGTGGGCCAGCGCGTCACGCGCCGGATCGGTGGTGGCGCGCAGGTCCAGGCTGAAGGTGCAGCGGCCGGGTACGACGTTGATCGAGCCGGCCGGCACCTGCATCTGGCCCATCGTGCCGACCAGGTTCGGCTCGGCCGCGGCCCGCCGTTCGACGTACAGCGCCAGTTCGGCAACGGCCGTTGCGGCGTCGCGCCGGCGGTCCATCGGCGTGGTGCCGGCGTGGCTGGCCATGCCGGTCACCTGGCCCAGGTAGCGCACGCAGCCGTTGATCGAGCTGACCACGCCCAGCGGCAGATCGAGCTCGTTGAGGACCGGGCCCTGTTCGATGTGCACCTCGACGAAGCCGAGGTAGCGTGCCGGGTCGCGCCTGCAGGCGCCGATCGCGTCCATCGTCGCCGGCAGTCCGGCAGCCTTCATCGCGTCGCGCATGCTCACGCCGTCGGCATCGACCTGGTCGAGCCAGGCCGCGTCGAAGTCACCGCTGAGCGCGCCCGAGCCCAGGAAGGTGGCCCTGTAGCGCTGGCCCTCTTCTTCGGCAAAGCCGACCACCTCAATGCCGTGGTGCAAGCGCTGCCCGGCCCGGCTGAGCTCTTGCACCACCGCCATCGGCAGCAGGATGCCCAGCCGCCCGTCGTACTTGCCTGCGGTGCGCACCGTGTCGTAGTGGCTTCCCGTCAGCAGGCGCGGGGCAGCAGGGTCGCTGCCGTGGTAGACGGCCACCACGTTGCCCACGGCATCGAGCTTGACCTCGTCGAAGCCGCAGTCCTTCATCCACCCTTGCAGCCGGCGGGCGCAGGTCTGGTGCGCTTCGGTGAGGTAGGTCACCGTCAGCTGGCCCTGTTCCTTGAAGCCGGGGTCGCTGTGCGTGGCCAACTCCTCGGCCCAGTCCCACACGCGCTGGCCCAAGGTGGGGGTGACGCCGAACCTGTCGTTCAGGCGGAGCTCGGCGATGCGGTGAATGTTGCGCAGGCATTCGGCCGATTCGAAGTCAGGGTGACCCTGCAGCCTGCGTGCGAAGGTGTCGATGATCTCGTGCCGCGTGAGGCCGCTGCCACGCGGGCCGCGCACGGCGAGGATGAAAGGCCAGCCGAAGCGGGCGTTGTACTGGTCGTTCAGACGCTGGATACGCGCGAATTCTTCCGCCGTGCAGTCGGTCAGCCCGGCCTTGCCTTGTTCGTTCGCGCTGTCGGCGGTCAGGGTCTGGCTGACCATCGCCTTGCCCGCCAGTTCGGGGTGGGCACGGATCAAGTTGATCTGGCGTTCACGACCGGCGTCGCGCACGACCTGCACCAGCGCCAACTTGAGCGCGGCCAGCGACTCGAAGGGTCGCCGCGCCCAGGCCTGTTCGACGATCCACGGCGAATGCTCGTAAGTGCCGACCAGCCAGGCGGTGAATTCGGCCTGCGAGGCGGTGTTGAGCGCGTCGAGGGTCAGCATGCTCACTCCCAGCTGAAGGCGGTGGTGGCATCGAAAGGATGCACCTGTTGCCAATGCCGCGCGATGTCGATTCGGCGTGTGATCCAGACCCGGTCGTGCTGCTGCACATGGTCGAGAAAGCGCTGCAGCGCCTTCATGCGCCCGGGGCGGCCGAGCAGCCGGCAGTGCATGCCGATGCTCATCATCGCCGGACGCTCGTCGCCCTCGGCCGTAGCACCACCACCTTCGGCGTAGTGCACGTCGAAGGCATCGCGCAGATACTGGAAGAATTCGTCGCCATGGCTGTAGCCCTGCGGCAGCGCGAAGCGCATGTCGTTGCAGTCAAGCGTGTAGGGCACCACCAGGTGCGGCGCCAGGTTGCCGTCGGACTTGCGAACCTGCAGCCACAAGGGCAGGTCGTCGCCGTAGTAGTCGCTGTCGTAGGCCAGCCCGCCATGGTCGGCGACCAGCCGGCGCGTGTTGGGGCTGTCGCGTCCGGTATACCAGCCCAGCGGCGCCTGGCCGGTCATCTGTTCGATCATCTGCATGCCGACGCGAAGGTGCTCGCGCTCGACCGCTTCGTCGAGCTTCTGGTAGTCGATCCAGCGCCAGCCGTGGCAGGCGATCTCGTGGCCGAGTTCGACCAAGGCAGCCGTCACCTCGGGGCAGCGCTGCAGCGCCATGGCGACGCCGAACACGGTCAGCGGCAGGCCGCGGCGTTCGAATTCACGCAGGATGCGCCACACGCCCACGCGCGAGCCGTACTCGTAGATGCCCTCCATGCTGAGGTGCCGCGCCGGGAACGCCGGCGGGTTGAACAGCTCGGACAGGAACTGCTCGCTGCCGGCATCTCCATGCAGCACACTGTTCTCGCCGCCTTCTTCGTAGTTGAGCACGAACTGCAGCGCCACGCGGGCGTTGCCCGGCCACTGCGGGTGCGGTGGGTGGCGGCCGTAGCCCAGCAGGTCGCGCGGGTAACGGGGTGGGGCAGCGCTGTTCATCATCAGGTCCCGAGCACCGTGAGGTCGCTTGCACGCGGGTGCAGTTGCAGATTGCGCTCGACATGCCTGAGGTGGCTTTCCATCAGCCGGGCTGCGGCCCTGGTGTCGCGCCGCTCCAGCGCGTCGACGATGGCCTCGTGTTCGGCCGCTGCATGCTCGGCCGAATGCGACGACTGGTACATCAATGAAATGAGCTGCGAACGCGACAGCAGGTCGGCCAGCAGCTGCGCCAGCACGTCGTTGCCCGACGCGCGCGCCAGCACGACGTGGAAGTCGGCCAGCAGCCGGGTGCGGCCAGCCACGTCACGGCGCGCCAGCGCGTCGGATTCGTCCCGCAGGTGCTGCCGCAGCGCGGCGATCTGCGCGTCGTTGATGCGCGCGTAGAGCTGGCGCAGCATGCTCGATTCGAGCAGCTTGCGCACTTCGAACACCTGGCGTGCTTCGTCCATGCTGGGCCGGGCGACGAAGGCGCCGCGCGCCGGTTCGAGCGTGACCAGGTGGTCGCGGCTCAACTGGTTGAGCGCCTGGCGCACCAGCGTGCGGCTGACTGCGAAGATGTCGGCGATCTGCTGCTCGGCCAGCTTGGTGCCGGGCATCAGCCGGCGCTCGACGATGGCGGTGGTGATGGCGTCGACGATGCGCTGCGTGGTGCCGGCAGCAGCGCCTGCGGCGTCCTTCGGCGCCGGCCGGGCACGGATGACCTTCAGGCTTGCCCGGCGGCGGGCGGGTGCAGCGGCTGCCGGGCGGGGACTGGCGCGAGGGGCGGTGGCAGGCGGCACGAGGCGCGAATCGGAGGGCATGCGAGGGTTGACGTGGTTGTCGAAGTGTATACACTTTACCCGACCCTGCAACCCGCTGCCGGCCCATCCCGGCAGGGCACCACGACTGGTCCATAACCGATGGGACATCTCAGTACCCACGTGCTCGACACCGCGCACGGTTGCCCGGCGGCCGCCATGCGCGTCACGCTGCAGCGCATCGACGCCAGCGGCGCGCAGACGATCCAGTCGCTGGCGCTCAACGCCGACGGCCGCAGCGACGGCCCGTTGCTCGACGCCGGCACGATGGCGGTCGGCCGCTACCGGCTGCTGTTCGAGGTCGCGGCCTACTTCCGCGGCCGCGGCGTCGTGCTGCCCGAGCCGGCGTTCATCGACGTGGTGCCACTCGACTTCGGCATTGCCGACGCCGCCGGTCACTACCATGTGCCGCTGCTCGTCAGCCCGTTCAGCTACAGCACGTATCGAGGAAGTTGACGCGCTGCCGACGGCGCCCCCATGCATCCCCCTTTGAGCGCCGACCAGGTCGGCAGCCGGTTGCGCCCGCCGGCGCTGGCCGCGACCCGCGCCCGCTTCGAGCGCGGCGGTCGGGCAGCGATTTCGCGCCAGGTCTATCCCGACCTCGACGCCTTCTGGTCCGACCTGGCCACGGCCTACCGCCAGGCCATATCGCACCTGTATGCCGCCGGCTGCAGCTACCTGCAACTCGACGGTCGAAGTCGCGGCCGAGGTCTGGCCATCCTGAACCCGAGCCCCGAGCCCGCTCCGTTGCAGCGGCGCAGGCATGTGACTTGCGTGCCGGCGGGCACCTGACTTTCGTTACCCGAGGAGATCCCGATGTCGCGTCGCACCCTGCTTACCCTGGCGCTTTCCGCCTGCGCAATCTCGGCCCATGCCGCCTGGCCCGAAAAACCGGTGCGCATCGTCGTCACCTTCGCCGCCGGCGGCGCCAGCGACATCGTCGCGCGCGTGGTGGCCGAGCCGCTGGCCAAGGCGCTGGGCCAGCCGGTGGTGGTCGACAACAAGCCGGGTGCCGGCGGCACCATCGGTGGCCTCGATGTGGTGCGTGCTGCTGCCGACGGTTACACCCTGATGCTGTCCAACAGCACACCCACCAGCATCGGGCCCTTCACCGTTCCCAAGCTGCCGTACGACCCGGTCAAGCAGTTCACCCACGTCGCCCTGCTGGGGGTGGCGCCGGTGCTGCTGATGGCCAACCCGAAGACCGGGCCGGCGACCTTGAAGGACCTGCCCAAGGCGGCCGCCGCGCCCGGCTACAGCTTCGGCAGCGGCGGACCGGGCAGCATCGGCCACATCGTCGGCGAGATGACCAAGGCGGCGCTGAAGATCCAGATGACCCATATCCCGTACAAGGGCGGCGCGCCGATGACCACCGACCTGATCTCGGGTCAGATCCCGCTCGGCATCGACGTCATCACCGCCTTCGTGCCGATGGTCAAGGCCGGCCAGATCAGGGCCCTGGCGGTGACCACGCGCACTCGCTCGCCGCTGCTGCCCGACGTGCCCAGCGTGACCGAGATCGGCCTGCCTCAACTGGTGGCCGAGAACTACTTCGGCGTCTCGGGCCCGGCCGGACTGCCGGCCGACGTGGTGGACAAGCTCACCGCCGCGATCGACAAGATCGTGGCCGACCCGGCGATCGTCAAGCGCTTCGAAGAGCTGGGCATCACGGTGGCCAAGGGCCATTCGGCGCAGTTCACCGAGTTCGTCGCCCGGCAGGTGGCCGACTGGGCTCCGGCGATCAAGGCGGCCGACGTCAAGCCGTAGTCGGGCGCAACCCGAGCGCCGCGC
>JANOJJ010000410.1:0-2031 GCA_031408155.1 Rubrivivax sp. | reverse complement strand
TGTGCCTGGAGCACAGCACCGTGGAGGGCACCCGAGGCATCCCCCCGGTGGGGGCCCCCGGGGGGAAAGCCGCCTCAGATGTCGCGGATCAACTGCCTGAAGGCGTCCACGTCCTCGAATTCACGGTAGACGGACGCAAAGCGCACATAGGCCACCTTGTCGATGCGCTTGAGCTCGCGCATGACCAATTCGCCCAGGCGTGCGCTGGGCAGTTCCTTGGCACCGCTGGCCAGCAGCTTTTCCTGGATGCGGTCCCGTGCGGCGTCGATCTGTTCGACGCTGACGGTGCGCTTGCGCAGCGCCAGCGTCATCGACGCGCGCAGCTTGGCTGGGTCGAAGTCGACCCGCGAGCCATCCTTCTTGACCACCATCGGCATCGCGATCTCGGTGCGCTCGTAGGTGGTGAAGCGCTTCTCGCAATGCAGGCAGCGACGCCGGCGCCGGATCACGTCGCCTTCGTCGGACTCCCGCGTCTCGACGACCTGGGTTTCGTCGTGGCCGCAGAAGGGGCAATGCATGGTCGGTGGCGGCCGCTGTCCCGGCTCAGCGGTAGACCGGGAAGTCGCGCGTCAGCGCGGCCACCCGGGCGCGTACAGCGGTGATGTTGGCTGCGTCGTGCGGCTTGTCGAGCACATCGGCGATCAGGTGTGCCGTCTGCCGGGCCTGCTCCTGGCGAAAGCCGCGCGTCGTCAGCGCCGGGCTGCCCAGCCGCACGCCGCTCGTCACCATCGGCTTTTGCGGGTCGTTCGGGATGCCGTTCTTGTTGCAGGTCATGTGGGCCTGGCCGAGGATCGCTTCGGCCTCCTTGCCGGTCAGCCCCTTGGGCCGCAGGTCGACTAGCATCACGTGGCTTTCGGTGCGGCCGCTCACGATGCGCAGGCCGCGCTCGATCAGCGTTTCGGCCAACACGCGGGCATTGAGCACCACCTGCTGCTGGTACACCTTGAGCTCGGGCGCCAGCGCTTCCTTGAAGGCCACCGCCTTGCCGGCGATCACGTGCATCAGCGGGCCACCCTGCAGGCCGGGGAAGATCGCGCTGTTGATCTTCCTGGCCACGTCGTCGTGGTTGGTCAGGACGATGCCGCCGCGCGGGCCGCGCAGGCTCTTGTGGGTGGTGCTGGTCACCACGTCGGCATGCGGCACCGGGTTGGGGTAGACGCCGGCGGCGATCAACCCGGCGTAGTGCGCCATGTCGACCATGAAGTGCGCGCCCACCGCCTTGGCGACGCGGGCAAAGCGCTCGAAATCGATGCGCAGGCTGTAGGCCGAGGCGCCGGCGATGATCAGTTTGGGGTGGTGTTCGTGCGCCAGGCGCTCCATCGCGTCGTAGTCGATCGCTTCGTCGGCGTCCAGCCCGTAGCTCACCACCTTGAACCACTTGCCGCTCATGTTGAGCGCCATGCCGTGCGTCAGGTGGCCACCCTCGGCCAGGCTCATGCCCATGATCGTGTCGCCCGGCTGCAGCAGGCCGAAGAACACCGCCTGGTTGGCCTGCGAGCCTGAGTTGGCCTGCACGTTGGCGTGGGCCGCACCGTACAACTGCTTCACGCGGTCGATCGCCAGTTGTTCAACCACGTCGACGTTCTCGCAGCCGCCGTAGTAGCGCTTGCCGGGGTAGCCCTCGGCGTATTTGTTGGTCAGTTGCGAACCCTGCGCGGCCATCACCGCCGGGCTGGTGTAGTTCTCCGACGCGATCAACTCGATGTGATCTTCCTGGCGGCGGTTCTCAGCCTGGATCGCAGCCCAGATCTCGGGGTCGACATTGGCAATGGTGGAGCTGTAACGGTCGAACATGGCAGTCCTCTTCAGGGATGAAGGGCCTTCGCAGCCGGCATCGGTGGCGATGCACGGTCGAGGGCTGCCCAGGCGCACGGCGGACACCGCCTTGCAGTCGAAGGCGGCTCGCGCTCCCCGGTGGTCGATCCACCTCGGAGGGTGTCCTCCTATCGCCAGTCGCGCGAACGCTCAGTGTAGCGGCAGCGATCGGCGCGACCGGTCCGTCAGCGAAGCAGGGCGACTTGTTCACCCCGC
>JANOJJ010000594.1:0-9576 GCA_031408155.1 Rubrivivax sp. | reverse complement strand
CCCGAGCTTGCGGCCGTGGATGGCGTGGCCGCTGATGGTGTAGGGCCGGCCGAGTAGCGCTGCGGCGTCGGCCATGCGGCCCTGAGCCAGCGCGTCACGCACTTCCGAGCTCGACACGCGCAGCCCATGCACCTCGTAGCTGAGCATGCGCGCCACATCGAAGCCAGCGCGCGTGCCGGCTTCGTCGAGCAGTGCGTAGCTGCCCGCGCGGCGCGCGCCGAAGCGGAAATCGTCGCCGACCAGCACGTAGCGCGCGCCCAGGCCGTGCAGCAGCACGTCGTCTATGAACAGCTGCGGGCTCTGCGACGCGAAGCGCGCGTCGAAGCGCGCCACCACCACGCGATCGATGCCGCAACGCTCCAACTCGCCGAGCTTGTCGCGCAGCGTGGCGATGCGCGCCGGCGCCGATTCGGGCTGACCGTTGCGGCGCGCGAAGTAGTCGCGCGGGTGCGGCTCGAAGGTCAGCACGCACGAGGGCAGCCCGCGATGCCGCGCCTCGTTGGTCAGCAGCGCCAGCATGGCCTGGTGGCCGCGGTGGACACCGTCGAAGTTGCCGATCGTGAGCGCGCAGCCGCCAGCGGCGAGCGAAGAGATGCGGGACAAGCCGCGGAACACCTGCATCGCCTGATTATCGCGACCGGATGCCGGCCGGCGCCAGGTCGCGGCGGTCACGCGCGATCGGGCGGCGCCAGCAGGGCCGAGCGGTCCTGCCAGGCCCACTGCCCGGGGCCGAGTCCGGCCGCGAGCAGCACGCTGCCGAAGGCGCTGCGGTGCAGGCCGTCGACCCGGTTGCCGACCGCCGCCACCATGCGCTTGACCTGGTGGTATTTGCCCTCGGTCAGCGTCAGTCGCAGCGTGGTCTGGCCGGTGGCCACGGCCGCGGCAGCACGAACGGGCTCGGGGCTGTCGTCGAGCACGACGCCGGCGCACAGCCGTTCGAGTTGCTCGGCCGTCACCGGGTGGCGGGCCTGCACCTCGTAGACCTTGGGGATGTGGTGGCGCGGACTCGTCAGTCGGTGGATCAGCGTGCCGTCGTCGGTCAGCAACAGCACCCCGGTGCTGTCTTCGTCCAGCCGGCCGACGGGTTGCACACCGCGGTCGCGCAGCGGGGAGGGGAGCAGACTCATCACGCTCGGGTGATGGCGCGGCCTTTGCGAACACTCATAGCCTGCGGGCTTGTGCAACAGGATCAGCGCCTTGGCGTGATACGGCCACGCGCGCCCATCGACCTCGAACACCAAGTCGGTGGTGTCAAAGTCTTCGGCGGGGTCGACGATCAACCGGCCGGCCACCGTGACAAGCCCTGCTTCAACGAGGCCGGCGCAGCGCCGGCGACTGCCGAAACCCTGGGAGAAGAGAACCTGCGCCAAGCGCATCTGCAATCACCGTCCGGAGGTGCCACGGCGGCACCCGGTGGCTATTCTCGCGTAGGTCTGGCCGGTCGATGCGGGCTCAGCGTCCCGACGCAGCCGGCAGGTGCGGCGCGGCCAGTCCAGTGGCGGCCCGCACGGCGTTGCGGATCGCGCGTGCCACCACCTCGGCTGCCATCACCCCCAGCGCCGACAGGTCGCCGGCGCGGCCGGCGCGGCCGGTGGCGAGCGCGAACAAGGTGTCGCCATCGTTCACCGTCAAGGGGTCGACCGCACGCGACAGCCCATGGTGCGCCAACGACGCCAGTTGGTTGGCCTGGGCCTTGTCGAGCAAGGCGTTGGTGGCGACGATGCCGATGGTGGTGGCCATGCCGGCCATGACGCGCAGCGGACCTTCGCCGGCCAGCAGCCGATGGCTGGCGCACACCAAACCCTGGCCGTCAGCCCCGCGCGCGCCGGCAATCACCGAGCCGTCGGCGTCGATCACGTCACCGATGGCGTTGACGGCCACCAAGGCACCGACCGTGAATGCGCCGACGCACAGCGACGCGCTGCCGATGCCGCTTTTCATCGCCCGGTCGATGCCGAACAGCTTGCCGACTGATGCTCCGGCCCCGGCGCCCACGCTGCCCTGGGCTGGTGCGGCGGTCGACGCAGCCTGGCAGGCGGCGTACCCGTCGTCGGCACCCGGGCGGACGCCGGCGTCGCCGATCCAGAGGTCGAACAGGACCGCCGCCGGCACGATCGGTACCCGTGCCGGGCCCACAGACAGGCCATGGCCACGCTCGTCCAGCCAGCGCATCACGCCGCTGGCGGCGTCGAGGCCGAAGGCGCTGCCTCCGGTCAGCAGCAGCGCATGCACGCGGTCGACCACGTTCTCGCTCTTGAGCAGGTCGGTCTCGCGCGTGCCGGGCGCACCACCGCGCACGGCCACCCCGCAGACCACGCCGTCGGGGCACAGCACGACGGTGCAGCCGGTGGGTCGGGCGGCCAGGGTTTGGTGGCCGACCGCGAGGCCGGCAACGTCGACCAGGCTGCCTGGAGACAGGTTCAAGCCCGACTCACGCGAAGACGCCGGCCGTGTCCTGCATGCGCGCCGAGACCTCGCCCAGGTGGTGCAGCGTGTCGCCGAAGCACATCTCCAGCATGGTCAAGCGCTTGAAGTAATGGCTGCCGATGTACTCGTCGGTGACGCCGATGCCGCCATGCAGCTGCACGCATTGCTGGCCGACGAAGCGCATCGAGTTGCCGAGCTGCACGCGCGCCTGGCTGATCGCGCGCCGGCGCTGTGGCGCTGGTGAGCCGAGCCTGAGGCTGGCGAAGTAGCTCATCGAGCGGCCCAGCTCCAACTGCATCTTCACATCGGCGATGCGGTGCCGCAGGGCCTGGAAGCTGGCGATGGTTACGCCGAACTGCTTGCGCGTGTTCATGTAGTCGGTGGTGATGGCCATCAGCTTGTCCATCAGGCCGACCGCTTCGGCGCATTGCGCGGCGATGCCGATGTCGACCGCGGTCTCCAGCACGGCCAGGCCCTCGGTCGTGATCAGGGTGGCCGGGCTGTGGTCGAGTACCACCTCGGCAGCGCGCGCACCGTCTTGCGTCGGATAACCTCGAATCTGGGCGACGTCACGCTCGACCAGGAACAGGCCGATGCCGGCCGGGTCGTCGTCGGCGCCTGACAGGCGCGCCGGCACGATGAACGCATCGGCTTCGTCACCAGCCGGAACCAAGCTCTTGCGGCCGCTGAGCGTATGGCCCGCGCCGGCCGTGGCGGCGCGCGTGGTCACGTGGTTCAGGCGGTAGCGCGCAGCGCGCTCCTGGTGCGCCAGCACCACCAGCGCCGAGGCGTCGGCGACGCTTGGCAACCAGGCGGCCTGCAGCGCTGCGGGTGCTGCGGCCAGCAGGGCCGGGGTGACCAGCGCCGCATCGGCGTAGGGTGCATTGACCAGGCCCCGGCCCAGCTCTTCCATCACCACCATCGCCTCGACCGCGCCGAAGGCCATGCCGCCGTGCGACTCGGGCACGGCCAGGCCGGCCAGGCCCAGTTCTGCCAGCTCGGTGTATACGGCGCGCGTGGCGCCACCGGCTTTGGCCAGCGCATGACGACGATCGAAGGCGAAGCCCTTTTCGACCCAGCGGGCCACTGCGTCGCGCAGCGCGAGTTGGTCTTCGGAGAATTCAAAGTCCATGCTGGTCAGCTCCCGAGGACGAACGACGACACGATGTTGCGCTGCACTTCGTTGCTGCCGCCGTAGATCGTGGTCTTGCGATGGTTGAAGTAGGTTCCCGCCAGCGGCGCGCAGTGTGCGGCGCCGACATGGTCGCCCTGCCAGCCTGCCTCCATCGCCTCGTGGATGAAGGCCCGGGCATAGGGGCCGACGGCCAGCATCATCAGCTCGGTGTAGCGCTGCTGGATCTCGCTGCCGCGGATCTTGAGCAAGCCGGCCACGTCCAGGCTCTGCTTGCCGCTCTTTTCGGCCGACAGCACACGCAGCACCATCATCTCGAGCGCGACGATGTCGATTTCGAGCAGCGCCACCTGGTCGCGAAAGCGCTGGTCATCCCACAGCCCTTCGGCCTTGGTGATGCGCTTGAGCCGCTCGAGCTCGCGCTTGGCGCGGTTGACGTCGGCGATGTTGGTGCGCTCGTGGCTGAGCAGGTGCTTGGCGTAGGTCCAGCCCTTGTTCTCTTCGCCGATCAGGTTGTCGGCCGGCACTTCGACGTTGTCGAAGAAGACTTCGTTGACCTCGTGCTCGCCGTCGAGCAGGATGACCGGTCGCACCGTGATGCCCGGGCTCTTCATGTCGATCAGCAGGAAGCTGATGCAGGCTTGCGGCTTGCCTTCGCTGCTGGTGCGCACCAGGCAGAAGATCCACTCGCCATACTGGCCGAGCGTGGTCCAGGCTTTCTGACCGTTGACGATGTACTTGTCGCCCGAACTTGTCGATACACGCACGGCACGCGTCTTTACGCTGGCCAGGTCCGAGCCCGCGCCGGGCTCGCTGTAGCCCTGGCTCCACCAGACCTCGCCGCTGGCGATGCCGGGCAGGAAGCGCTCTTGCTGCTCTTTGCTGCCGAAGGCCATGATCACCGGCGCCACCATCACCGGGCCGAAGGGCACCACGCGCGGCGCCCCGGCCAATGCGCATTCCTCTTCGAACAGGTGCTTCTGTACCGCGTTCCAGCCCGGGCCGCCGAACTGCTTGGGCCAGCCCCAGCCGAGCCAGCCCTTGTGGCCCAGGATCCGGGCCCAGCGCTGCATGTCGTCACGGCTCAGACGCTGGGCGTTGTGCACCTTGTGGCTCAGCTCCTGCGGCAGGTTTTCGGCCACCCACTGGTGGATCTCGCGGCGGAACTGGAGTTCGTCCGCGGTGAAGTTCAGGTCCATCGGATGCACTCCGTCGCGCCGGTCCACCCGGCATCTGCCGCGCATTATCTGCACGATCGTTCGTTTTTCCGCGTCCCTGGCGCGACAAGCTGCAACGGGATAATGGCCTGGATGCACGCGCCTGCCAGCAACGCACCCGATGCCGACGGTGGGCCGCTGGGTTACAGCACGGTGGTGGCAGGCCTGGCCTTCGGCCAGATCATCAGCTGGGCGGTCCTGTACTACGGGTTTTCGTCGCTGGTACTGCCGATGATGCGCGACCTGGGCTGGCCGAAGGCGACCTTGATGGGTGCTTTCACGCTCGGGCTGCTGGTGCTCGGACTGGCCAACTACGCCGTCGGCGCGGCGATCGACCATGGCCAGGGCCGGCGCGTGATGACCATCGGGTCGCTGCTGGGTGCCGCCGCGTGCGCGCTGTGGGCCGTCGTCAGCAGCCCCTGGATGCTGTATCTGGCCATGGCCGTGGCCGGCGTGGCGATGGCGATGACACTCTACGAGCCGGCTTTCAACATCCTGACCAAGCGCTACCCGACGCGCTACCGTGAGGGCATCACCGCGCTGACGCTGGTGGCCGGATTTGCCAGCACGCTGTCGTTTCCGCTGGCGGCGGTGCTGCTCGAGGCCCTGGGCTGGCGTGACACCTTGTGGGTGCTGGCGGCGGTGTTGGGCCTGGTGGTCGCGCCGGTGCACGCCTGGGTGTTGCGCGGCCCGTCGGTGGTCGCCGCGCCGCGGCAGCACGACGAACAGGCCGACGCCACGTTGCACATGGCCTTGCGCCGGCCGGCGTTCTGGCAACTGACCGTGGCCTTCACGTTCTACGCCTTCGCCGCGGCCGCGCTCTGGGCGCATGTGATGCCGGCCTTCGAAGCCAAGGGCATGGACCAAGCGCAGGCGCTGGTGGTGGTGGTGTGGATCGGGCCGGCCCAGGTCGCCGGGCGCTTTGTCTACGCTTGGCTCGGCCGCAACGTGCCGCTGCACCGTCTGGGCGTGTGGTTGATGGCCGGTCTGCCCGTGTCCCTGGCGTTGTTCGCGCTCAGCAACAGCCTGGCGCCCCTGCTGCTGTTCGCGTTGCTGTTCGGCGTGGTCAACGGTTTGTTGACCATCGTGCGCGGTGGCCTGGTGCCGGCGTACTTCGGACGCTCGCACATCGGCCGCATCGGTGGCGCCATGTCGGCAGTGGCGCTGGTCGCGCGCGCGGCAGCACCGCTGGCCACGGCCGGACTGCTGCTGCTGCTGCCCGGCTACACCGAGGTCATGCTGCTGTTGGCTGCGATGAGCGTGGCCGCTGCGCTGGCCTTCGGGCTGGCACGGCCGCCGGCGGGCTAACGACGGTATTCCAGCCGCATCACGTCGTTGTCGCGCCGCATCTGGAAACGGGTCAGGAAGCTGTTGCCGAGCAGGATGTGCGGCATCTGCGCCGGCATCACCACCGCGGGTACGTTGATCACCTCGATCTCGCCGACGCGGACTGAATTCAGCGTCACGATCACCACCGGCACGGTGCCGTTGGCGGTGCTGCTCAGGCCGCGCTGGCCGTTGCGCAGGTCGAGGCCGATGCGGGCCGCATCGTGCTGGCTCATGGCCACCAGCGTGGCCCCGGTGTCGACCAGGAAGCTCACCGCCTGGCCGTTGATCGAGCCGCCGGTGATGAAGTGGCCGCCGGGCCCGGCGGTGAGCACGATCTCGCGTGCCGCACCCGGCTTGGGCAGACCTGTGCCCACGGCGACGGGTGACGCGCCGACGCGCAGGCTGAGCCGGACGCCGGCCCGCTCGATCTGCGCCAGGTCGCCTTCCAGCGACAACAGCTTGATGCCACGCGCACTGTCGCCCACGGCCAGCATCTGGGGCTGGCCATCGATCACCAGCAAGGCCTTGCCGCCCATCAGGCCGGCCAGCTGAACCTGCGGCGTGCCCTGCGCCTGGGCGTCGATGGCACAGGCCAGGGTCAGGACAGCGGCGAACCGACGGCGCTGCATAGGCATCAATCGCGGAAATTGTCGAAGCTCAGCGGCAGTTCGGCGACTTCCTGGCGCAGCAGCGCCATCGCGGTCTGCAATTGGTCACGCTTGGCGCCAGACACACGCACCGCGTCACCCTGGATCGCGCCCTGCACCTTGAGCTTGCTGGCCTTGAGCACGCCCTGGATCTTCTTGCCGGTCTCGGCGTCGATGCCGCATTTGACCGCCACCGTCTGGCGAAGTTTGTCGCCACCGAGCTTGTGTGGCTTGGCCGCCAGGTCGAGGAAGCGGATGTCGACCGCGCGCCGGGTCAGGCGGGCCAGCACGACGTCACGCACCTGCTCGAGCTGGAACTCGCTGTCGCCAAAGAGCAGCAGTTCGCGCTGCCTGGCACTCGTGTCGACGAATTCGACCTTGGCGCTGGAGCCCTTGAAGTCGAAGCGCGTGCCGATCTCCTTGTTGGACTGGTCGACCGCGTTGCGTACTTCAACGATGTTGGGTTCGAGGACGGTGTCGAAGCTGGGCATGGCGAAGGATGGACTGTAGCGCTGGAGAGCGAAAATTCTGCCATGCCTGCTCATCGATCCATGTCACGCCATGGACCAGAATCAATCCATGTCACTGGCTTGCCCGCCGTCAAGTCCGCCCTCGACACCGCGATTGGCGATCGAGCACGACGTGAGCCTGCGCGACTTCAACAGTTTTGGCCTGCCGGCCATCGCGCGCACCCTCGTGCGCGTAGGCAGTGACGCCGACGTGCGCCGTCTGCTGGCGCATCCCGAGCATGGGCGAGCGCCCAAGCTGGTGCTCGGAGGCGGCAGCAACCTGATCCTCAGCCGCGACCCGCCGGCGGTGGTGCTGCGAGTCGAAGTGCGCGGTCGGCGGTTGGTCGCAGAAGGAGCCGATGCCTGGATCGTCGAAGCCGGCGCCGGCGAGTGTTGGCACGACCTCGTTGCGTGGACGCTCGACCAGGGCTGGCCGGGCCTGGAGAACCTGGCCCTGATCCCCGGCACGGTGGGTGCGGCGCCGGTGCAGAACATCGGCGCCTACGGGCTGGAGTTGAAGGACCGCTTCGAGTCGCTCGACGCCGTCGACCTGGTCACCGGCCGCACCGTAACACTCGACGCGCGCGCCTGCACCTTTGGCTACCGTGACAGTGTGTTCAAGCGCAGTGGATTCGCCGGGCTGGCGGGCAAGAGCCTGATCACGCGGGTGCGGCTGCGACTGCCGCGACCCTGGGCGCCGGTGCTGGGCTACCTGGAACTCGAACGGCGCATGACGGAGACTGGCAACACGAGCCCCGACGCACACACGATCTTCGACTGGGTGTGCGGGATCCGCCGCGCCAAGCTGCCCGACCCGGCCGTGATCGGCAATGTCGGCAGCTTCTTCAAGAACCCGATCGTCAGCGCCGAGCAGTGCAGGGACATCATTGGCCGCGACCCCGAGATCGTGCACTACCCGCTGCCCGACGGCAGTGTCAAGCTCGCCGCCGGCTGGCTGATCGACGCCTGTGGCTGGAAGGGCAAGCGTGTCGGCCGTGCCGCCGTCTACGAGCATCAGGCGCTGGTGCTGGTCAACCGCGGGGGAGCCAGCGGCGCCGAAGTGGTGATGCTTGCGCGCGCGATCCAGGAAAGTGTCTACGGCCGATTCGGCATCCGGCTCGAGCCCGAACCGGTGATCGTGTGATTCCGGGCTTCAAACGCGGGCTTGCCGCACTGTCCGGCGAGGGTCGCGTCAGAGCACCTCGATCGACCGGAGTTGCCATGCCGATCGACTGTAGTACACGGCGTTGCGCAGTTCGGGTTGTGCGTCAAAGGGATAGACGACGAACAACGGCCCCTTGTCGCGCACCGGCATTGGGGCGCCATCGAGCAGCCGGGCGACGATGAGGTCGAAGCGCTGTGCGTCGTCAAAGGGGATGTCGACCCGGTAGTCGTTGAGCGCGCGCGCGCGCAGCACGGTGCCATGCGCACCGGCAGCGCGCAGGACCTCGCGCAGCAGGGGCCCGGTGAACTGCCGCGCTTGCGAATACCAGGGCGTGCGCGTGCTGAAGCTGGTCTGTGGCAGGCGTTCGAGCATGGGCATGTCGAACTGGGCCTTGCTGCCTTCGTTGGGGTTGCGGATCTGCCCGCTGAGGGTGAGCAGTACCGCGCCGGTGGGCCGCTCGAGCGCCCGCGCAACGCCGGCAGCCATCAGAACCAAGGCAGCGCCGGCCCGCAAGCACTCACGCCGGCAAGGCCGGGACCGTGGGATCGGCTCGAGGTCGGGCAGGCGCATGGCGGGGAGTTCCAGATCCTGGATGAGCGGGCTGATTCTAGCCATTGGGCAAGTGTCGCCGACTGCCTGCTCGCGACCCCTTTGCAGTTCTTCAGCTCTTGGCTGCGTAAGACAGCAATGCAGCGGTTCCGGCTGTTGGCGCCCACACCCTGAACTCACGGTCTTTGCCACATTGCGGCCATCGAAGCGGCCAGCGACCATTCGGCCCGATGACTGGTTTCAAGGTACTGCTGACCTTGCCCGTGCGCCATTGCGTTGCGGCCGCCCGAACGTCTGCTGGCCGAAAAAGCCAACGGGTACTAGCGACCCACACCGTTTGTCCGACTACTAGATTCATTGGCCCGAGAGCTGACATTCGCACCACCGCAAGGTGGCGCACGTGGGATTGATACGAATCGTCCTACGATGCAGAGTTAGCTTTCCTCCGAACGGAGCTGCCGAGTGCGCGTCGATCTGATCTGCCGTTTCCTGCTCGCCCTGTGGGGCATCATGCTTTGTGGGCTGAACGCTGGCGCCGCTGCCGACGATTCGGCGCTGTTGGGCGAGTTGCGAAGCGGGGCGGTGCTGCTGATGCGGCACA
>JANOJJ010000588.1:0-2217 GCA_031408155.1 Rubrivivax sp. | reverse complement strand
GTTACTCAGTGTCACCGGGCGGCGACTTCGCCGTGTTGTAGTCCGTTTAACCCGGCGACGCCGCCTTGCTGGACATGGCGCAGCTGTCCGACGTCACCAAGGTCATCAGCGCCGACACCTTCGAGCGCCCGATCTACGCCGGCAACGCCATCGCCACCGTGCAAAGCACCGATCCGATCAAGGTCATCACCGTACGCACCACTGGCTTTGACGCTGCAGCGTCCAGCGGCGGCAGCGCTGCGCTCGAGATCTTGTCGGCCGTGGCCGACAGCGGGCTGTCGACCTTCATGGGAAGCGAGATCGCCAGGAACGACCGGCCCGAGCTCACGGCGGCGAAGATCATCGTCTCGGGTGGCCGCGCGATGGGTAGCGCCGACAAGTTCACGGCCGTGCTCACACCGCTGGCCGACAAGCTCGGCGCCGCACTCGGCGCCAGCCGCGCTGCGGTGGACGCCGGCTACGCGCCCAATGACTGGCAGGTCGGCCAGACCGGCAAGATCGTCGCGCCGCAGCTGTATATTGCGGCCGGGATCTCGGGTGCGATTCAGCATCTGGCCGGCATGAAGGACAGCAAGGTCATCGTGGCCATCAACAAGGACCCGGAGGCGCCGATCTTCAGCGTGGCCGACTACGGGCTCGAAGCCGACCTCTTCACGGCCGTGCCGGAGCTGGTGGCCAGCCTTTGACACCGGGCTGACGCGAGCGTTCGTCTTCCCCCCGAGGGCGCCAGAAGGGCGCCCTTTTTCGATCCGAAGGACTCGACACATGACCTATCGTGCCCCCGTCAAGGACTTGCTCTTCGTGATGAAGGAGCTGGCCGACATCGAGGCCGTTGCTCGCCTGCCCGGCCATGAAGAAGCCGGCTACGACACCGCGGCAGCAGTGCTGCAAGAGTGTGCCCGCTTCAACGAAGGCGTGGTCGCCCCGCTCAACCGGGCGGGTGACGAGCACCCGTCATCGTTCCATGAGGGCAAGGTCACGACCACGCCCGGCTTCAAGGAAGCCTTCCGCCAGTTCGCCGACGGCGGCTGGCAAGGCCTGCAGCATCCCACTGACTATGGCGGCCAGGGCCTGCCCAAGCTGATCCACGCCGCCTGCGTCGAGATCGTGCAGGGCGCCAACCTCAGCTTCGCGCTGTGCTCGCTGTTGACCGACGGTGCCATCGAGGCCTTGCTCACGGCCGGCAGCGACGAGCAGCGCCAGCAGTACATCCCGCCCATGATCGACGGCCGCTGGACCGGGACGATGAACCTGACCGAGTCGCAGGCGGGCTCGGACCTGTCGGTGGTGCGGTCGCGTGCCGAGCCGCAACCCGACGGCAGCTACAAGCTGTTCGGGACCAAGATCTTCATCACCTATGGCGAGCACGACATGGCGGACAACATCGTCCACCTCGTGCTGGCGCGCGTGAGCGGAGCGCCCGAGGGCGTGAAGGGCATCTCGCTGTTCATCTGCCCGAAGGTCATGCCCGACGGCACGCGCAACGACGTCCAGTGCGTCAGCATCGAGCACAAGCTGGGCATCAAGGCCAGCCCGACGGCGGTTCTTCAGTATGGCGACCAGGGCGGCGCCACGGCCTATTTGATGGGGCAGGAGAACCGCGGCCTCGAGTACATGTTCGTGATGATGAACGCGGCGCGCTTCGGAGTCGGCATGCAGGGCATCGGCCTGGCCGAGCGCGCGTACCAGAAGGCCGTTGGTTATGCACGCGACCGCGTGCAGAGCCGGCCCGTCGACGGCTCGCTGGCCATGGCCGGCCCCATCATTCACCACCCCGACGTGCGGCGCATGCTGATGACGATGCGCGCCTACACCGAAGGATGCCGCGCGATGGCGTTGGTGGCCGCAGCGGCCTGCGATGCCGCGCACGCGCATCCGGACGCCGAGGTCCGCCGGCAGAACCAGGCCTTCTACGAGTTCATGGTGCCGCTGGTCAAGGGTTTGTCGACCGAGATGAGCCTGGACGTGGCCAGCCTGGGCGTACAGGTGCACGGTGGCATGGGCTACATCGAGGAGACCGGGGCGGCGCAGTACCTGCGCGACGCCAAGATCCTGACCATCTACGAAGGCACCACGGCGATCCAGGCCAACGACCTGGTCGGCCGCAAGACCGCGCGTGACGGGGGTGCGGTGGCGCAATCAATAGCGGCGCAGATCGAGGCCACCGAAGGCGTGCTGGCCGCGCGCTCCAGCGCCGCCAGTCGCGCCATGCTGAAA
>JANOJJ010000321.1:0-3166 GCA_031408155.1 Rubrivivax sp. | reverse complement strand
GCATGAGCGTAGGCACGCTGCTCACCATCTTCGTGGTGCCGACGATCTACACGCTGTTCGCTCGCCGGGCGGTGCCGGGTGAGATCACGACGCCCGAGGGTCTCGAGCCGACCGTGGTGGCACAGGGCGCCGAGTAGGGCCGCCGGCGCCGGCTGATCATCCGCCGATGTAGTGCATCTCCACGCGCCGCTCGGCCGCTGCGATGGCTGCCGGCTGCGCCGAGCGAAGTTCGGAGTAGCGGTCGTCGCGCTCGCCCCAGATCAGACCGATTGCCGCGGCAATCTGCTCGTCGCTGCAGGGCTGGCTGCCATGCTGGCCGCGCAGCAAGGCGCGCAGGTCATGCCCGCGGCTGGCAAACAGGCAAAGGAAGAGCTTGCCCTCGGTCGACAGCCGGGCTCGGTTGCAGTCGCGGCAGAAGGCCTGCGTCACGCTGCTGATGACGCCGATCTCGCCAGCGCCGTCGCGGTAGGCCCAGCGTTCGGCAGTCTCGCCGGGCGCGCTGGGCTGCAGCGCGCACAAGGGGAACTCGCGGTCGATCGTCTCGACCACCTGCGCCGAAGGCAGCACCTCGTCCATGCGCCAGCCGTTGCTGGCGCCGACGTCCATGAACTCGATGAAGCGCAGCACCACGCCGGGGCCGAAACGCTCGCGCACGTGGCGCGCCAGCGGCACGATCTCGTGCTCGTTGGTGCCGCGCTTGACGACCATGTTGATCTTGATCGGCGCCAGGCCGACGCGCTGCGCGACCTCGATGCCATTGAGCACGTCGGCGACCGGGAAATCGACATCGTTCATGCGGCGGAAAATCGCATCGTCCAGCGCGTCGAGGCTGACCGTCACTCGTTGCAGGCCCGCATCCTTCAGCGCCTGCGCCTTGCGCGCCAGCACCGAGCCGTTGGTGGTCAGCGTGATGTCCAGCGGTTCGCCTTCGGGCGTGCGCAACTCCGACAGCATCGCGATCAGGCCCTCGACATGCTTGCGCAGCAGCGGCTCGCCGCCGGTCAGGCGCAGCTTGCGCACTCCGTGCGCGGCGAACAGGCGTGCCGTGCGCGTGATCTCCTCGAAGCTCAGCAGCGAGCTCTGCGGCAGGAACGTGTACTTGCCATCGAACACGTCCTTCGGCATGCAATAGGTGCAGCGAAAGTTGCAGCGGTCAGTGACCGAGATGCGCAGGTCGCGCAGCGGCCGCCCCAGCCGGTCAGACAGCAATCCGCTCGGCGCCGGGGCTTGCTCGGGGATGCGTGGCAGCGACGCTGCGTAGCGCAGGTCGGCCAGCGGAATAACTTGTTCACCCATGCGCCGATTGTGCAGCTACAGCGGCAGCCCTCATGGGCGCGCGGAGTAACCTGGGCTATCGCGTGTGATCGTGGTGACGTCGATCTCGGCCCGGCGGGCGCCGTTGAATCGCTGGGTCCAATAGGTCGCGTGCATGTCGTCCACCCGCACCTGACCGCCCGTGCGTGGCGAGTGGATGAACTTGTCGTCACCGACGTAGATGCCGACATGGCTGAAGGCCCGTCGCATGGTGTTGAAGAACACCAGGTCGCCGGGCTTGAGTTCGTTCCTGTCGACCTTGAGCAGGCCGGCGTCCCGGGCTTGCTCGTCGGCCCGGCGCGGCAAGACCAGGCCTACGCTGCGCTCGAAGATGTGGCGCGTGAAGCCACTGCAGTCGAAGCCCAGCTCCGGCGAGCTGCCACCCCGGCGGTAAGGCACGCCCAGAAAGTTCATCGCCGAAATGACCAGGTCGGACGCCGTGTCGCGCATCTGCCGCACCAGGTTCTGGGTCTCTTCGGCCACGTGGGCGGGCAGCAGGCCGCGTTCCTGCAGCAGGTTGAGCACTGCATCACCCGACCTTTCGGGCGCGGCCCGACTGGCTGGCGCCCCGACCAGCAGGCTGCACAGGACCAGGATTCGCAGGAGTGGGTTGCAGCCAGGCATCGAGGCGGCGAGGATAGGGGCCCGCCACAAAGGGTGTCAACGCGATTAACCTGTTGACACGCTTGGCAGAACATGATGAAGAAGTCAGCCAAACGTCAGCGCAGACGACCCTAATGCGCAGCGCTTGCGAGGCGTCGCTGCCTTCGCCCAGGACCACGAGGAGATACCAGCATGACTATGCCCTTTGCAGAATTCCATCGCCGTTCGATCGAGGACCGCGACGCTTTTTGGGCCGAGCAGGCCGCGCTGATCGACTGGCAGACGCCGTTCACCCAGGTCTGTGACTACGCCAATCCGCCGTTCGCCAACTGGTTCGTCGGCGGCACCACCAACCTGTGCCACAACGCAGTCGATCGGCACCTGTCGGCGCGTGCCGACCAGAACGCGCTGATCTTCGTCTCCAGCGAGACCAACCAGGAGCGCATCTACAGCTTCCGCGAGCTGCACGCCGAGATCCAGCGCATGGCGGCTACGCTGCAGAGCCTGGGCGTGAAGAAGGGCGACCGCGTGCTGGTCTACATGCCCATGATCCCCGAAGCCGCGTTTGCAATGCTGGCCTGCACGCGCATCGGCGCGCTGCATTCGGTGGTCTTCGGTGGCTTTGCCAGCGTCAGCCTGGCCAGCCGCATCGACGACGCGACGCCGACCGTGATCGTGAGCGCCGACGCCGGCAGTCGCGGCGGCAAGGTGGTGGACTACAAGCCGCTGCTCGACGAAGCCATCACGCTGGCCGAGCACAAGCCGGGCAAGGTGCTGATGGTCGATCGCGGCCTGGCTGCCTTCAACCGCGTCGAGGGCCGTGATGAAGACTACGCCGGCTGGCGCGAGCGCCATCTGGACACGCCAGTGCCCTGCGAGTGGGTCGAGTCCACCCACCCGAGCTACACGCTCTACACCAGTGGCACCACCGGCACGCCCAAGGGCGTGCAGCGCGACACCGGCGGCTACGCCGTGGCGCTGGCCGCCAGCATGAAGCACATCTACTGCGGCAACGCGGGCGAGACCTACTTTTCCACCAGCGACATCGGCTGGGTGGTGGGCCACAGCTACATCATCTACGGCCCGTTGATCGCCGGCATGGCGACCATCATGTCTGAAGGCCTGCCGACCCGCCCCGACGCCGCCGACTGGTGGAGCCTGGTCGAGAAGTACAAGGTCTCGGTGATGTTCAGCGCGCCGACCGCGGTGCGCGTGCTCAAGAAGCACGATCCGGCAGCCCTCAGCAAGC
>JANOJJ010000318.1:0-2131 GCA_031408155.1 Rubrivivax sp. | reverse complement strand
TCGGTGTAGAGCATCGGCGTGCCGATCAGCTTGCCGTCCCTGACTTCCTTGATCGGCAGCTGCACACCATCGTTGCCGGCTTTGCGCAGCAGTTCGTAGGTGGCCAGATGGCCGGTGTCGTCGCCCTGGCTGTCGATCGGCGGCGCACCGGGGCGGCCGGCGCGGCGGAAGCCATCGTTGAACGCATCTTCTTCGCTCGTCCAATCGAAGCCCGCGAAGCGCTGCTGCATCGTGGCATTGCCGGCGTACAGCGCGCGCAGCTTGTTGGCCACCATCGCGGCAATCAGGCAGTCGGGCTTGGCGTCACCCGGCGCGTCCATGAACTTCTGCGACAGCCGCATGCGCCGCTCGCCGTTCATCGAGGTGAGGTTCATTTCACCGGGGTGCGTGGAAGGCAGCAGCAGATGTGCCGCTTCGGCCAGCATCGTCGGGTACAGGTTGATCGAGGCCACGAACAGACCGCCGCGCTGGGTGGCGCCGTGGATCACCTCCACGAGTTGTTCGGCTGTGGCGCCGCGAGCCTTGGAGATGGCTTCCTTGACGATGGCGCTGCGCTTGAGCACCACCTCGCGCAGCTGCTGCGAGTTGTTGCTGGTCTGGAAGTTGTTGCAGGCCCACCAGGTCATCATGCGGCAGTTGCCTTTGATCAACTCCTGGTCCACGTAGAGCTTCTCGCCGGTGGGGTGCGGAGGCCGCGTGTAGCCCTCCTGATGCCCGCCCATGCGCACGCAGCCCGTGCCGCGACGCCCGCCGACGTTGTGCGTGGCCAGCACCAGATCGACCATCGCCGACTGGATCAGGTAGTTGTCGTTGCCCCAGATGATTCCCTTTTCGTAAGCGTGCATCGTGCGCGGCCGGGCGCCGCCGGCCTTCGGCGCGTAGGCCCATTCGGCGGCCTGCCGCAGCTTGGCCACCGCGACGCCGGTGATGCGCGAGCACTCGTCGAGCGACAACCGGTTCGCCGCCAGCGCGGCATCGAAACCGCTGGTGCGCCTGGCGATGAAGTCCTTGTCGTGCCAGCCCTGTTCCACCACATGCGTCAGCAAGCCGTTGAAAAGGGCGATGTCGGTGCCGGGCTGCAAGTCCAGGTGCAGCACATTGGCCTTGCCGGCTGCCGACTCGGCCACCGACAGCGAGACGGTGCGCCGCGGGTCGATGAAGATGATCTTCGCCGGGCCCACAGCCTCGCTGCCGAACAGGCGCTTCTTCTTCTCGACGGTGGCGCCCTGGAGATTGGGCAGCCAATGATTCAGGAAGTAGTTGGTCTGATTTTCGTAGGGGTTGTTGCCGGTGGAGATGATCACGTCGGCAAGCTGTGCATCCTCGTAGCTGTTGTTCAGCTCCATCACGCCCATCTCGCGCGTGGCATGGCATTCCGAGTTGTAGGCCGGGCGGTTGTGGATGCGCACCATGGGCGTCTGGATCGCGCTGAACATCAGCTTGCCCGAACCCCAGGTGTTCTCGAAGCCGCCGCCGGCGCCCCCGTGGTCGAAGGCCGAGAAGGCGATGGCACGCGGCCCCTCCGTGTCGATGACTTTCTTGATCAGGCCGGCGTAGACGGCCAGCGCGAAGTCCCAGTCGGTGTCCAGCCATTGGTCGCCCGCGTACCAGCGCGGCGAGAGCAACCGGTCGGCGGTGATGCCGTCGGGCGCGTACATGTACGAGGCCATCTTGCCGCCCCGCGTGGAACTCAGGCCGCTGTTCACCACGCACTGCTTGTCGGGCACGATCATGATGTTCGAGCGCCTGCCCGAGCGCTCTTCGATGACGTTGGTCATCGCCGCGGTCATGGTCAGGGCCAGCGCCGGTACCTGGCGCGTGAAGTCGATGCCCAGCGCGTTCTGCTTCGCGGCGCGGCCTCCCTCGGTGCCTTCGTCCCATTTGTAGACGTGGTAGCCACAGCCCACGATGCAGAAGTGGCAGGTCATGTTGGTGCGTTGTGCGCCCACCGGCGGCAGCGTGATGCGGTCTTTGCGGTTGCTCATGGCGCGCCTCTCACAACAGGTTGGCCTGGCGGCCGTAGATAAGGCCCACCACGCCGGTGGCGGTGATGGCCCCGTCACTGCCCATCGCCAGGCTGACTTGCGGCAGGTTTTCCGTCGCTTGGCCGCAGATCATTTGCCCGCCCATC
>JANOJJ010000297.1:0-2300 GCA_031408155.1 Rubrivivax sp. | reverse complement strand
GAGGGCGGTGGTGCGCTCAACACCGCCACCGAGCGGCTGATGGTGCGCATCGATGGGCAGTTGCCCGCAGGCTCGACACTGCTGCACTGCAACGAGGTCGTCAGGCGCTTCGAGCAGCGCAACTGCTTGATGAGCCCCGGCTGAGCGAGATCGCCGAGCGCATGCCGACCGGCTACCGCATCGCGGGTGCGGTGGAGGAAAGTTCCACCGGGACCACGGCGTGACGGCCTGGGATGCCATCATCGAGGCCGCCGTGCGGCGCTGTCGACCCATCGTGCTTACCGCGGCGGCGGCGGTGCAGGCCATGATTCCCTCGTCGCGTAGCGTGTTCTGGGGGCCGATGGCAGTCGCGATCATGGGTGGGTTGATCGTTGCCATCGGGCTGACCCTTTTGAGCTTGCCAGCGATGGTTGCAGCCTGGTATCGCGTTCGTCGCGACGGGGAATCGATGGCAGGCTGAAACGCAACTGCGGCAACAATGAACGCGGTCGTGTGGCCCGCCCCCGGCTCAAGCTAAAATCATCCGTTTACCAAAGCAACTGCCCCGTCCCGGGCGGCTGCCGATGAATGCCTCAGGCGGCATCCACCTTTGCGCGGGTGGCGAAATTGGTAGACGCACCAGGTTTAGGTCCTGACGCCTTCACCGGCGTGCCGGTTCGAGTCCGGCCCCGCGCACCACCCACTGTCCTTGTCTGTTCGCACATCATGGCCGTCAACGTCGAAACGCTTGAAAAACTGGAACGTCGGATCACGCTGGCCCTGGCTGCAGGGGATGTCACCTCCGAGGTCGAGAGCCGACTGCGCAACCTGGCCCGCACCGTGCGAGCCGATGGGTTTCGCCCGGGCAAGGTGCCGATGTCGGTGGTGACCCAGCGCTACGGCTACTCGGTGCAGTACGAAGTGGTGAACGACCGCGTCGGCAAGGCCTTTGCCGACGCTGCCAGCCAAGCCAAGCTGCGCGTCGCGGGTGCGCCGCGCATCACCCAGAAGGAAGAGGCGCCTGAGGGTCAAATCGTCTTCGACGCCACGTTCGAGGTCTACCCCGAGGTGAGCATCGGTGACCTGTCGGTAGTCGAGGTCGAGCGTGTCAGTGCCGACGTGACGGACGCGGCCATCGACCGCACGGTCGACATCCTGCGCAAGCAGCGCCGCACGTTCGGCCAGCGCGCGGCGGGCGAGGGCGTGCTCGAGACCGACCGTGTGACAATCGATTTCGAAGGCAAGATCGACGGTGAGCCCTTTACCGGCGGCAAGTCCGAGGACTTCCAGTTCATCATCGGCGAAGGCCAGATGCTCGAGCAGTTCGACAAGGCCGTGCGCGGCATGTTGGTGGGTGAATCCAAGACCTTCCCGCTGCAGTTTCCTGCCGACTACCACGGTGCCGACGTGGCGGGCAAGGAAGCCGACTTCCTGGTCACGGTCAAGAAGATCGAAGTGCAGCACCTGCCCAGCGTCGACGAGGCCTTTGCCAAATCGCTCGGAATCAAGGAAGGCACGCTCGAGGCTTTGCGCGCCGACGTGAAGAAGAACCTCGAGCGCGAGGTGAAATTCCGCATCTTGTCGCGCAACAAGGCGGCCGTAATGGACGCTCTGATCAAGGTGTCCGAGCTCGAATTGCCGAAGGCTCTGGTGGCGGGCGAGACTGAGCGCTTGGTCGAGGCTGCACGAGCCGACCTCAAGCAGCGTGGCGTCAAGGACGCCGAAAAGGCACCGATCCCGGCCGATATCTTCCAGTCGCAGGCCGAGCGCCGTGTGCGCCTGGGCCTGGTGGTGGCTGAACTCGTACGCAAGAACAATCTGCAGGCCAAGCCGGACCAGCTGCAGGCCCATATCGAGGAAATGAGCCAGAGCTACGAGAAGCCTGCCGAGGTGGTGCGCTGGTACCTCGGCAACCGTGAACGCATGGCCGAGGTCGAGGCGGTAGTGGTCGAGAACAACGTCACCACGCATGTGCTGGGTCTAACCAAGGTCGTCGACAAGGCTGTGCCCTTCGACGAGCTGATGGTCGGATCCTGATCGGGGCAACCGCCGGCGCCGGCGCTGGGCTTCGTGCAGTCCCATAATCTCCGGCACCATCTCCGGCCAGCTTCGGAACAGGCAGCTTTCATGAGCGTTCAGGACATTCAAGATTTGGGCATGGTGCCCATCGTGATCGAGCAGTCGGGTCGGGGCGAGCGTGCCTACGACATCTACAGTCGACTGCTACGCGAGCGCATCGTCTTCCTGGTGGGGTCAGTCAACGACACGACGGCTAACTTGGTCGTGGCCCAGTTGCTGTTCCTCGAGAGCGAGAACCCCGA
>JANOJJ010000270.1:0-1702 GCA_031408155.1 Rubrivivax sp. | reverse complement strand
GCAATGCGACATCAGATATCAGGTTATAGACTTGGGCGATCAACGGGCGCACGCCTGGCTCTTCGCCGCAACTTAATCACCCTGGCGGCGCCCGGCGTTTGGATGCGCTGCATACGCTGGTCCTTGCGGATCAGGTCGCGCACCTACTCGCTGGTGTTGCCGCAATCGCCGGACCCGACGCGCTTGGCCACATCGGCACGCATCGGCTGCCGGCAGCGCGATGTTCATGGTGATGGTGTGTAGGCGCTGCGCCGGCTAGCGTGCCGCGGCGGTGCCCGGTCGAGCCGCACGCAGGCCCAATGCCTCGTTGACGGCGAGCGAGGCCAACACCAGCAAGCCACCACCGATCACCGGCACGCTCGGTGCCTCACCGGCGCCAAGCCAGGCCCAGAGCACGCCGAACACCACCTCGAGCAAGGCCAGCAGCGAGATCTCGGGCGCCTTGAGCACGCGCGTCACCGACATCGCCAGCAAGCAGGGGATGGCCAGTTGCACGACGCCGAGCAGGGCCAACCGACCCAGGTCGTGTGCCGATGCCGAAAACGGCAGCGCCAGCGGCAGCGACACTGCCGCCGACAGCAGCGCACCCACGAGCACCGCCGGCAGCATGTCGCCGCCGTCGTCGTCGCCATGGTGCAGATGCTGCATCAGCGTCCAGTTGACCGCCGCGGCGATCGGCACGCCGAGCGCCACCGCCGTGCCCAGCAGGTGCTGCGCGCCGGCGCCGCTGACCTCACGACCGTACATCCAGCCGATGCCGATGCCGGCCACCGCGATCGCCAGCCAGGTGCGCAAGGGCAGCCGATGGTTGAGGAACGCTCGCGAGGCCAGGGCCGTGAACAACGGCGCCAGCGCCATCGTGATCAGCACGTTGGCCACCGTCGTCAGCGACAGGGCCAGCATGAAGGCGGTGTACATCACCGCCCAGCACACGCTGCTGACCCAGAAGGCGCGGTCGCCGTCGCGCACGCTGCGCCACAGTGCAGCCGGCCCGCGCATCCAGCCCAGCATGACCACCAGCGCCAGTGCATTGAACAGGCTGCGCCAGAACGTGACCTCGAAACCGCGGGCTGACTCGAGAAACCGCGAGACCACGCCCGCGATGCTCCACATGAGTGCCACGGCGATCATCACGAACACGGCTCTTCGGTGCGTCACGGGTCTTCACAGGCTCGCGCAGCGAGCCGGGACATCAATTCGACAGAACCCCCGCTCACGGAGGGGGGCAGGGGGGAGCGCAGGTTCAGCGCGAAAGCGATCCCTGCTGATGACCTTCTAGGCTGCCTCACGCGACGCGCGCTTCCTGTCGTGCTCCTTCAGGAACCGCTTGCGCACGCGGATGCTCTTGGGCGTGATCTCGACCAGTTCGTCGTCGTCGATGAACTCGACCGCGTACTCCAGCGTCAGGTCAATCGGCGACGTGACCTTGATCGCGTCTTCCTTGCCGCTGACGCGGAAGTTGGTCAGCTGCTTGTGCCGCACGGCGTTGACCACCAGGTCGTTGTCGCGGCTGTGGATGCCGACGATCATGCCTTCGTAGACCGGGTCGCCGGCACGCACGTTGAGTTGTCCGTCTCGGACGACTCGGCGCTCCTTCGCCAAGATAGTTTGGCATCGATCGTCGTGCCTGAAGACGGCGACTATTACGTTTACGTTCGTGAGTCGTCGTATGGCGGGAACGATGCTTGCCGCTATCGACTTC
>JANOJJ010000264.1:0-4109 GCA_031408155.1 Rubrivivax sp. | reverse complement strand
GACGACAACCTCGAGGTGCTGGCCAAGAGCGACAGCAGTGCCGGCGAATGGGGCCGCGCCGCCACCAACGACCTGGTGCGCAGCAAGATCAAGATCAAGAGCCTGAACTTCATGCGCGGGCGCACCTTCCTGAACAAGTTCGTGTTGATCGACGAGGCGCAGAACCTGACGCCCAAGCAGATGAAGACCCTGATCACGCGTGCCGGGCCAGGCACCAAGATCGTCTGCCTGGGCAACCTGGCGCAGATCGACACGCCCTACCTGACCGAGGGCAGTTCCGGCCTGACCTATGCGGTCGACCGCTTCAAGGGCTGGCCGCATGGCGGCCACGTGATGCTGGCGCGCGGCGAGCGCTCGCGGCTGGCTGACTTCGCGAGCGAAGTCTTGTAGTCTGTTGTTCCATGCGGGTGAAGGATGGATCGACCTTGCGCGAATGCACGCTGAGCGCGAGTCGCCCCTGGTGGCGGCCGCGCCCGGGCACATGGCCGACGACCACCGGGTCAGGATCGTGCACCGGCTCGAGCTTGAGACGATCGTCACTGCGACCCGCAAGGCCCTGACTCGGGGCCTTGCGGCTGGGGCGACCCGGACGCTCTGACTACGGCAGGAAGTTCAGCCCCTCGGGCAAGGCGCCCGTGATCGGCACTTCGAAGAACGGTCCGGCACCGTCGGGGTCGATGATCAGCGCACCATGGCTCTGAAAGAACAGCGCAATCTGCGTCTGTGCCATCACCGCGTAGCCGGCGGCAGCCGGAATCGCGACGTCGGTCAGGAAGGTGTGCGGGTTCCTCGGTACGCCGCCGTTGAAGGCAAAGGCCAGGTCGTTGCGGAAGTAGGTCGCGCGGTCCTTCAGGTCCCCGGCGCGCAGGATCGCGCTGCTGGTCGGGTTGGGCACGGTCATGTCACCCTTGGCAAACTGGAACAGCACCGACTTCGGCGCGTTGCCGGGCAACGGCTGCAGGCGGATGAAACGCGCGTAACTGACCGGGTTGCCTGCCTGCGTGGCCCATTGGGCGCGATCGGCGAACTCGCCTATCGCCATCGCGCCGGGCACCGTGTTGACGCGCACCGCCTCGTTGCGCAAGGGCATGTTTTCGTTGAAGTTGAACGGCACCGGCAGCGTGGCCGTGGGCGCGAGGTTGAGCAGCGGCGGCTGCCGCAACAGCAGCGCCAGGCCGGTCAGCCCGCGAAAGCTCGTGCTCAGGCGCGCGATCTCGGTGATGGAGCCCCCCGGCACGTTGGGTGCACCGGCTGCGATCGAACGCTCCATGCCCAGCAGCATGGTGCCGTAGATGCCGCCGAAGGACTGCCCCGCGTAGTAGATGCGCTGCGGATCGAGGTCGACCGAGCCATCGCCATCGGCGTCGATGCCGGCTTCGACCTGGCGCACCAGTTGCATCAGGTCGATCACGGTCTGACGCAGGCCGTCGCGGCTGCCGATCAGCGAGCGTGCACCGGCCGCGCCGACGCCTTCGGTGGAATCGATGCTGCCATCGCCGTCGAGGTCGATGCCGCGACCCCCGGCGCTCAGCAGCACCGGCGTGTCGGCGCTGCGGAACACATTCAGGCTGCCGGCCGCCCCGCCGCCGTGCCCGACCACGTTGATCGACAGGGTGGCGATGCCGCGCGACGCAAAGACCGAAGCCACCGCCCACGGGGCGCCGTACATGCTGTCGCCGAAGCCATGGCCGAACAGCGCCACTGGCCATCCGCCGGCCGGTTTGGCACCGGCCGGCAAGAACAGCTGCATCAGCAACTGGTTCGAGCCCTGCGGCTGCGGCTGGCCGCTGAGCGTGCCGGTGGCCGGGATCGTGCGATCGGCCGCCAGGTAGTCGGGCGACGCGAAACGCCCGTAGGCCACCGCTGACAGCGCGCCAGGTACAACCTGCAGCACGGGTGTGGGCAGGAATCCGCTGACGACTGTCGTGCTACCGGTCTGGCGATTCAACTGGATGGCGCCCAGCGTAGCCAACGGGAACAGGGCGCGCACCGGACCGGCGGCCGCCTGCCCGATCATGAAGTCCACCGGCGCCGGGACCGTCTGCTTGATGCGCGTGGCGACCTTGCTCAGGTCGGCGCTGATGCTCTGCGTGCTGAACAGGCTGGCGGCGACAATCTTGTCGCGCCCTTGCCGCTGCGCCTGCACCGCGCGGCGCAGTTCACGGCGGTAGCTTGCGTCGGCTGCGCTGCGACCGTCGTCATCGTCGAACTCGTCGCCCCAGCCATCGGACTTGATCCTCTTGCCCTTGCTGTCGCGCACGCCGTCGGTGACGACCAGGAGGTAGCGCGAATGCTGCTGCAGCAACTGGTCGGGCTGCACGACCAGCGTCTTGCTTGCCGGGTCCCACAGGGCCTGGTTGATACCGACCCGTTCTGCGCTGCCGGCACCGGTCAGCGCATCGCCGAGATTGACCAGGAAGACCGTCCGGCTGTTCACCGTGGCCGGATCGATGGCGCCGGTGAAAGGCACCGTGATGCGCGGCTGGGTCGAGAAGCCGTCGAGCGCGTTGAGCACGTCGATGTCGGCGCAATCCGACGGGCGGACGGCGCAGTCCGGCTTGGGCAGGGCCACCCGGCGTAGCGTGTTCTGCGTGCCGTCAAAGACCGTAAAACGATTGCTCGGGAAGGGCGCACCAGCCGGGCTGGTGTCATCAAAGCGGACAGCAACGCCGTCGGCCAGAGCGGCCGAGGCGAATCCGGCAAACAACAGCGCAGCCGCCATCGGCCGCAGGTGAACAAGACGCATGGGTTGTTTCCTCGAAGTCGACGGGTGTCAAGGTGCCCATTCTTATAGACGCGGCAGCGGCGCCGCGCCATCGGACTGATCCCTGTCATCGCACTTCGGCGAGCCCTTCGGACCCACCGAAGCACGGGGTTGACAGGTGACCGCTACCGTGCTTTCAGCCGCCGACCAGGTCCTTGATCTGCTGCAGCGCCGTTGGGTCCTCGATCGTCGTCAGGTCGCCCGGGTCTCGACTTTCGCACACCGCCTGGATCGCGCGTCGAAGCAGTTTGCCCGAACGCGTCTTCGGCAGCACGCTGACGAAGCGCACGCGCGCCGGTCGCGCCACCGCGCCGAGCTGCTCGTCGACGAGCTTCATGATCTCGCCTTCGAGCTTGAGCGCGTCGGCCGCCGTAGCGACCTTGGACGGATCCTTCAGCACCGCAAAGGCCATCGCCACCTGGCCCTTCAACGGGTCGGCCACGCCGACCACGGCGACCTCGGCCACGTTCGGGTGGCTGGAGATGCTCTCCTCGATCTCGCGCGTGCCCAGCCGATGGCCGGCGACGTTGATCACGTCGTCGGTGCGGCCGAGGATGAAGTAGTAGCCATCGCCGTCGCGGATGCCCCAATCGAAGGTGCTGTAGACCAGCTTGCCGGGCACCGTCGTCCAGTAGGTGCTGACGAAGCGCGCATCGTCGCGCCAGACGGTCTGCATGCAGCCCGGCGGCAGCGGGCCTTCGACGACGACCACGCCCTTCTGGTTGGCACCCTTTAGTTCCTCGCCGGTGTTCTCGTCGAGCAGCTTGACGTCGTAGCCGTAGACCGCCTTGCCGGGGGAACCGAACTTGGTGGCTGCGCTGTCGACGCCCTTGCAGATCGACAGAATCGGCCAGCCGGACTCGGTCTGCCAGTAGTTGTCGATGATGGGCTTGCCCAGCGCCTCGGCGATCCACTTGGCAGTCGGCTCGTCGAGCGGCTCGCCGGCCAGGAACAGCGCGCGCAACGACGACAGGTCGTGCTTGCTGAGGGCTGCCGGATCGTGCTTCTTGAGCACGCGCACCGCGGTCGGCGCGCTGAACATCACCGAGACCTTGTACTTCTCGACCAGGCTCCACCAGACGGCGGCGTCGGGGCGGGTCGGCAGGCCTTCATACATGATGGTCGCCATGCCGGCGATCAACACGGGCCGTAGATGATGTAGCTGTGGCCCACCACCCAGCCGATGTCGCTGGTGGAAAAGTAGGTCTCGCCCGGCTCGCCCTGGAAGATGTGCTTCATGCTGGCGGCCAGCGCCACGGCATAGCCGCCGACGTCGCGCTGCACCCCCTTCGGCGTGCCCGTGGTGCCACTGGTGTAGATGGTGTAGCTGATGTCGGTCGCATCC
>JANOJJ010000213.1:0-6740 GCA_031408155.1 Rubrivivax sp. | reverse complement strand
GCGATCTCGAAGAAGTCGAGAAAGAACGCCAGGAAGAAGATGAAGATATTGACGGCAATGAGGAAGCCCAGTTGACCGCCAGGCAGCCCCTTGAGCATGTGCTCGATCCAGATGCCGCCGTCGACTCCCTGGAACACCAGCGAGAACACACGAGAGCCGATCAGGATGAACACCACCATGGCCGTGATGCGCATGGTCCCGATCAACGCACCTCGCATCAGTTCAAGGGTCAGGCGCCGGTGCGTGGCAGCCAGTATCAATGCTCCGACGGCACCCATTGCGCCTGCTTCAGTCGGCGTTGCGACCGCGGTGGAGATGCCCGGCAAGCCCCCCATGCTGCCCAGCACGGTGAAGATGAGCACGGCCGATGGAATGATGCCGCGCAGGCACTTGGCCCACAGCGACCAACCTTGAAGGGTGCGTCCTTCCTTGGGTACACCCGGTACGTGAGCGGGCTTGATGCGTGACAGCGCAAACGTATACAGCGCAAACAGCAGCACCTGCAGCAACGACGGGCCCCAGGCTCCCTTGTACATGTCGCCCACCGGCTTGCCGAGCTGGTCGGCAAGCACGATCAACACCAGCGATGGCGGCACGAGCTGCGTGATGGTGCCCGAGGCAGCCAGCACACCCGCCGAGTAACGCATGTTGTAGCCCCAGCGCATCATCACCGGCAAAGAGATCATCGCCATGGCGATCACCTGGCCGGCGACCGTGCCCGTGATGGCACCCAGGATGAAACCGACGATGATGACGGAATAGCCCAGGCCGCCACGCACCGGGCCGAACAGCTGGCCCATCGAATCGAGCATGTCCTCGGCCAGGCCGCACTTCTCGAGAACCGTGCCCATCAGCGTGAAGAATGGAATCGCGAGCAGCAGTTCATTGGACAGGATACCGAACACATTGAGCGGCAGCGCGGTCATGAAGGCGGCCGGGAACCAGCCCATCGACACTGCGAAGAAACCGCAGCCCAGGCCCAGCGCCGTCAATGAAAAGGCAACCGGAAAGCCGATCAACAGAACGATCACCAACCCCGCAAACATCAGCGGGGCGAAGGTCTGCATCTCCATCATTGCAGCGGCCTTTCGTAGTGGAAGTCCCCTTCGTACTGATGTGTCAGCCACGCCACGCGCTTGATGCTCTCGGACAGCCCCTGTAGCAGCAGCAGCGTGAAGCCCAATGGAAGCATCAGCATGGCCGGCCACCGGATCAGCCCGCCGGCATTCGATGACATTTCACCGCTCAATAGGAACTTGACGAACAGCGGCCAGGAGAAGTAGAGCATGACGGCCATCGACGGGATCATGAAGAGCGTCAGGCCCACGAGATCGATCACCGCTTGTCCTCGCCCCGAGCAACGCCCGTAGAACACATCCACACGCACATGCTCGTTGACGCGCAGGACCTGGGACGCACCCAACATGACGCAGGCTGCGAAGAGGTACCACTGGATCTCGAGGTAGGCGTTGGAGCTGTAGTCAGCCAAGTAGCGAACCGCTGCATTGGCAGCACTGATCAGGCAGGACAACAACACCGCCCACTTGGCGACCAGCGCGAATCTGTCATTGATCGAGTCGATCAGTCGACTCAATTGAAGGAGCAAGGGCACATTTGACTCCGAAGCGTTGACCAACGGAGTCCGACTCTAGACAGTACGCGCTGAAACGCGACTGAATTTGCTCGAGGTCTAGGGAAAGCACCACCCTCGCGACGGTCGAGTGCAGCCGGGCCAGGACACTTCAGCTCGGGCGTTCGGCGGCAGCATTGAACAGCCGCGTCGTTCGTGCGCCCGACCGGCAGAAGGCGAGGATCGGCCTCGGCAGGTCCTTCAGCAGCTGGCGGAAGGCCTCGATCTGCTGCGGCGACTGATAGCCGCCGCCGACCGGCAGGAAGCGGTACTCGAGCCCGGCGGCCCGGGCTGCCGCTTCGATCGAGGCATTGGTCGGCTGGTCCGGGCCATGCTCGAAGTCGGGTCGATTGTTGATCACGCTACGAAAACCCAGGCCGGCCGCTTCGGCCATGGCTGTGGGTTCGAGTTGCGCTGCCACGCAGACATCGGGCGCCAGCGGTCGGAACGAAAGGTGGTGCATGACCGTCAGCCTGCCAGCGCGGCCTTCACCGCCGCCGACACCAGACCCATGTCGGCCATGCCGGCCAGGCGGCTCTTGGCAGCGCCCATCACCTTGCCCATGTCGCCGGGGCCGCTGGCGCCGAGTTCGCCGACCAGCGACGCGACTGCGGCCTGGATCTCGTCGGCCGACAGCCGCGCGGGCAGGTAGCCCTCGAGCACGTTGACCTCGGCGCTTTCCTTGTCGACCAAGTCGGTGCGTCCGGCCGCCGCGAAGGCGGTGATCGAATCCTTGCGCTGCTTGATCTGCTTGTCGACGATGGCAACGACGGCGGCGTCGTCGAGCACGATGCGCTCGTCGACCTCGCGCTGCTTGCACGCTGCCAGCAGCATGCGGATCGCCGACAGGCGTTGGCTGTCCCTGGCGCGCATCGCGGCCTTCATGTCTTCGGTGATGCGGTCCTTCAGGCTCATGATCGGCGTTGCTCCGCAAGTGACGAAGCCCGCGGCGGTTGCCCGCGCGGGCTTCGGTGTGACATCGATGAACCCCCGCTCAGAAGAGCTTCTTGGGCAACTGCATGCTGCGCACCCGCTTGAAGTGACGCTTGACCGCTGCCGCCTTCTTGCGCTTGCGTTCGGCGGTGGGCTTTTCGTAGAACTCGCGTGCGCGCAGTTCGGTCAGCAGGCCGATCTTCTCGATGGTGCGCTTGAAGCGGCGAAGGGCTACGTCGAACGGCTCGTTTTCTTTGACGCGAATCGTGGTCATGCGTGAAGGGGTTCCAGTGGTAGGCGCTCGGTTTCGTCGAGGTGTCGTCGCGGGGGTCGTCGCGGGGTCGGCAATTGGGTCGTGCGGCAAAAAATTGCTAAGACTTGCGGTCCGACTGCAGCGTGTATCTAGCGTGGATCGAGTGTGGCTGTCGGCGCATTCACCCGGCTTGAGCACGCTTTGAGCACGCTTGGCGATCGACACGCAGGGCGCTGCCAGCAAAAACGGTGATTCTAGCTTGAAAGCACCTCGCTCGCCAAGCGGCTGGCTCGGCGAGCGCCATCGAGGGCAAGCTAGCGCCCGGACAGCCGCCGGGTCTGCCGCGCGGTCGTCGACTTGGCATAAGCTAGCCGACATGACTGCACCGCCCGTGAACGCAGCGCGCGAATCCGCCATGGACCGTGAGGCCCTGTCGGCTCGACTGCTGGCTGCGCTGCTGCAGATCGAGGCTGGCATGCTGGCGATCAAGGACATTTCATCGGCGCGCTACCTGCACGTGGATGTGGCCATGGCCGGCTTGCTCGGCCGCGGCGCGGCCGAGTTGGTCGGGCGCTCGGATGCAGAGATCTTCGACGGCGCTACGGCGACCATGCTGCGCGCAGCCGAACAGACGGCGCTGGCGCAACTGGCACCCTTGTGGAGCGAACATCGCTTCGAGTGGCAAGGCCGGTTGCGTGAGTTCAAGGTGCTGCGGGCGGTTGCCGGGCGCAGGCTGGGCATCGTGTGGCTCGACCTCACCCAGGCTCGCCAGCGCGAACAGCAACTGCGCAGCGCGCTCGAACAACTCGAGCAGCAGCAACGCGCCAATGCAGAACTGCGGCGCGAACTGGCCGACCAGGCGTTGCTCGATCCCGCCTCGGGCCTGTACACAAGGGCCCATTTCGAGGACCAGTTGCGTCGCGAGGCGGACCTCTCGACGCGTGAACACCGCGAATTCGCGCTGGTGCTGATCGAACTCGACGAACCCGGGGCGGCCGTGCGTGCCTTGGGCGAGCCCGCTCGTGCCCATGTGCTCGAAGCCGTGGGGCGGCTGCTGCGTGGCGGCACGCGCGCAATGGACGCATCCTGCCGCTACGACGACAGCCGCTTCGCCGTGCTGCTGTCGGGTGTGGGCCTGGCCACCGCTCATTCACGCATGGAAGGCCTGCGTCGACGTTGTGCGACGCAGATCGTGCTGCTCGATGGGCGGGAACTCGGCTTCACGGTGGCGATGGGGGTGGCGAGCTACCCGCACACCGCGCAATCGCTGGACGAGTTGTTGGCGGCCAGCCAGGCGGCGCTGGCCGAAGCCCGGCGTCGCGGCGGTAATCACGTCACGCTGGCCAGCATCGCGCTGGCCCAGGGCTGATCAGACAGCCTGTGACTTGTAGGCCATGTAGCCTGCCAGGCAGAACAGCAGCAGTGCGAACAGGCGCTTGAGCTTGGCGACGTCAGTGCCATGCGCCACGCGCGCGCCCCAGGGCGCCGTCGTCATGCTGGCCATCGCGATGACGAGCAGGGCAGGCAGGTACAGGTAACCATAGGCGCCCGGCAGCGCGGCGGGCAGCGAGCGGCCGGCCACGAGGTAACCCGCGGTGTTGGCCAACGCGATCGGAAAACCCAGCGCCGCGCTGGTGCCCACGGCCTGGCGGATGGGCACGTTGCACCAGGTCATGAAGGGCACCGACAGGAAGGCGCCACCGGCACCCACCAGACCCGACACCAGCCCGATCAGGCCGCCGACCGTGCCCTGGCCCAGGGGCCCTGGCATCTGACGCAGGGGCTTGGGCTTGTGGTCGAACAGCATCTGGGTTGCCGACAAGGCGATGAAGACGGCGAAGAACAGCGCAAGGCCCCGTCCCGCGAGCACGGCAAACAGCCCCGCACCCGACAGCAGCCCGCCGACGACGATGCCCGGTGCCAGCGTGCGCAGCAGGTCCCAGCGCACCGCCCCGCGCGCATGGTGTGCTCGCACGCTCGACAGCGAGGTGAACAGGATAGTGGCCATCGAAGTGGCAATGGCCATCTTGACGGCCAGGCCTGGCTCAACGCCGCGCGACGACAGGATCCACGTCATGAAGGGCACCATCATCATGCCGCCGCCCACGCCCAGCAGGCCAGCCAGAAAACCCGTGACCGTGCCGAGCAGCAGCAACTCGGCCACCAGCAGCCAGCCGAGGTCCATCATGAGTTGGGCGCGGCGCTCAAGGCCCGAGCAAGTCCAGCACGGAGCGCCATTCTTCCGCCGTGACCGGCGTGATGGACAGCCGGTTGCCTCGTTGCAGCACCCGCATCGTGCTCAGCGTCGGCGCGGCTCGCATCTCGGACAGCCGCAGCAGGCGCGTCACCCGGTCCAGCCGCACCGGGATCTGCAGCCAGCGCGGGTTGTCGGGTGACGACTTGGCATCGTGATACGGGCTCGCGGGATCGAATTGCGTGCTGTCGGGCTCGGTCCGGCCGGCGATCTCGGCCAGACCTGCGATGCCGGGATCGGGGCACGACGAGTGGTAGAAGAGCACGCCATGGCCAGGCTGCATCTGGTCGCGCATGAAGTTGCGCGCCTGGTAGTTGCGCACGCCGGTCCAGGCGACGGTCTGATCGACGGCGCGCGCCAGGTCGACGATCGACACTTCGTCGGGTTCGCTCTTCATCAGCCAGTAGCGGGGCATGTGGCGAGCGCAGGCAGTGGGTGGTGCGAAGTGCGAAGGATGTCCGCCGTGCAGCGTGGGTCGGATCCCTGAACCTTCAGCGAAGTTTCAGGTGGGCGAGGTCAGCTAGGCTTCGGGTTCATCTGACGCGAGACGCTCACACCAGCCAAGCGATGTTCCAAGCCCTGCTCAATGAGCATCGGAACAAGGAAATTAAGACCCGCGGCACACGACGGACGGAGCCATTCTAGCCACCTGGAAGGGCCCGCGACAGTCCGCGTGACGGATACTTTCCACTTCCGGACGAGCAGGCCCGATGCGCGCAAACCCTGTGCCTGGCCGGGCGCAGGCGGACTAGCATCAACTGGTCAGGCCACCTGGCCACTGGCACCCGTCATCACTGCGCCATGCCCTTGCACCAGATCGAGCCCAGACGCCTGTACCGGCAGATCGCCGATCAGGTGCGCTCGCTGGTCGAGCATGGCGAGTTTGCGCGTGGCGCTCGGCTGCCGGCCGAGCGCGAGCTGGCGCTGCAGCTGGGTGTTTCGCGACCCTCGGTGCGCGAGGCGCTGATCGCGCTCGAGGTCGAAGGCCTGGTCGAAGTGCGCATGGGCTCGGGCATCTACGTGCGTGACCAGTCGCTGGCAGCCCCGGGCCGCACGGCGCCGGTGACGGCCGAGCCGCCGCTGGAAACCATCCGCGCCCGTGAGCTGATTGAATGCGAACTGGCGGCGCGCGCGGCCACGTCGATGAAGGCGGCCCAGCTGCGCGGCCTGCGCGAGGCGATCCGACTGATGGAGCAGGACGTGGCTGCCGGTCAGATGCCGACCCAGGGCGACCGCCTGTTCCACCTGCGCATCGTCGAAGCTGCCGGCAACGCCGTGCTCACGCGCATCGTCGCCGAGCTCTACGACGAACGCCACAACCCCTTGTTTGTCCAGCTCGGCAGCCACTTCGAGAACAGCGCAAGCTGGCGGCTGGCGATCGCCGAGCACCAAGTGGTGGTGGACGCCATCGCCCGGCACGGCCCGGACGCGGCTCGCGCTGCGATGAGCCGCCACCTGACGCTGTCGCATGACCGCTTCACGGCCAGCTGGCGCGCGCCCCGTGCAGCGCGCCGGCGGCGCATCGAGGCGGCTTCATGAGTGCTGTCTGCCGCATCCATGGCGCGCGCGACCTGCGCGTCGAACAAGCCTTGGCCGTCGAGCTGGCGCCGCACGAGGTCGAGATGCGGCTGGGTGCGGGCGGACTCTGCGGCTCCGATCTGCATTATTTC
>JANOJJ010000183.1:0-2996 GCA_031408155.1 Rubrivivax sp. | reverse complement strand
ATGGCGCATGGCATAACGGTGGCGCTCAACAACACCGCCATCGGGCTGATCATCGCCAACCCGTCGCTGATGAGCTACCGCAACTTCCGCACCCGCATCGACGAATTTAAACTCACGAATTAACAGGCCGCCGCACAGATGCTGCCCCAACTGCAGCGCTTCACCGATCGTGGCAAGGCTGGAGCCTGAAGCCACATGAAGTTCAGCCGCCGCCGCCCCGAGGATCCGGAGATCAACCTGATCCCGTTCATCGACGTGCTGCTGGTGGTGTTGATCTTCCTGATGCTGTCGACCACCTATTCGCGCTTCACCGAACTGCAGGTCAACCTGCCGGCAGCCAACAGCGAAAAGTTGCGTGAGCGCCCGGGCGAGATCATTGTCTCGGTGGCCGCCGATGGCCGCTACGCGATCAACCGCAAGCTCATCGATGGCCGCAGCGTCGAGGTGCTGGCCGCCGAACTGCGCGCAGCCGCCAGCCGCGAAGACTCGGTGGTCATCATTTCGGCCGACGCGACGGCCGCGCACCAGTCGGTCGTCAACGTGCTCGACGCCGCCCGCCGCGTCGGACTGCAGCGGCTGACCTTTGCCACCCAGTCCGGCGGCAACGCCGCACGTTGAGGGCGTGAGCGCCGCGGCCGCCGCACCGGCCACGCGCCTGCGGAGCTGGCTGGTGGCGCAGTGGTTCCGAGCCGAGCGCGGCCTCGTGGCCTGGCTGTTGCGACCGCTGTCATGGCTCTATGGCGGCCTGCTGGGTTGGTCACAAGTGTGCCGCCGGCGCCAGGCACGGCAGCGGGCGCAGCCCGCATGCCCGGTGCTGGTGGTCGGCAACCTGATCGTGGGTGGCGCCGGCAAGACACCGACCACGATCGCGATCGTGCAGGCCCTGAAGGCAGCCGGACACGCACCCGGCGTGGTGTCGCGCGGCTACGGCCGCAGCGCTGACACGGTGCTGGAGGTCACGCAGCGCTCCGACGTACGCGTGGTGGGCGACGAGCCGCTGCTGATCCACCGCCGCAGCGCCGCACCGCTCTTCGTCGGACGCGACCGCGTGGCAGCAGCGCAGCGCCTGCTGGCCGCACACCCGGAGGTCGACCTGATCGTGGCCGACGACGGCCTGCAGCACCGGCAGCTCAGGCGCGACGTCGAAGTCATCGTGTTCGACGAGCGCGGCGTCGGCAACGGTCTGCTGCTGCCGGCCGGGCCCTTGCGCGAGCCGTTCCCGGCCGCGCCAGGACCGCAGGCGATCGTGCTCTACAACCATGCCAGGCCGAGCACACCATGGCACGGTGCCTGCGCCGGGCGTCGGCTGTCGGCTGCGTGTGGGCTGTCGGACTGGTTGAGCGGGCGACTCGACCGCGCCGAGCCCCTGTCGGCATTGCGCGGCCGCACGTTGCTGGCGGTGGCCGGCATCGCCGTGCCTGAACGCTTCTTCACGATGCTGGAAGCGGCCGGCCTGGCGATCACCCGGCTGGCGCTGCCGGACCACCATCGCTACGACAGGCCAGCCTGGCCAAACACCGCGCGCGAACTGATCACGACCGAGAAGGACGCCGTCAAGCTCGCAGCCTGGTCGGCGACCGACCTGAAGATCTGGGTCGTCGGGCTAGACTTGGACTTGCCGGCCGACTTCGTGGCCGAACTGCTGGCACGCTTGCCAGCCACCGCCAGCCGCCAGAGCACCAGGGTACGCCCGTGAGCCTAGACCACCGCCTCATCTCCTTGCTCGTCTGCCCCTTGTGCAAAGGCCCGCTGGGCCTGCTGCGCGACGCTGAGCAGCGCCCGCTGGAACTGACCTGCCATGCCGACCGGCTGGCCTTCCCGATCCACGACGGCATGCCGGTCATGCTCGAAAGCGAAGCGCGCACGCTGACTGACGCAAATGACGCGCCACCAGCCGGGCCGCTGGCGCTGTGAGCTTCACGGCGCTGATTCCGGCGCGGCTCGCGTCGACGCGGCTGCCGCGCAAGCCGCTGGCCGACATCGCCGGCGTACCGATGGTGGTGCGTGTGGCGCAGCGCGCGGCGCTGTCGGGTGCTGCACGGGTGGTGGTGGCAGCCGATGACGAGTCCATCGTCGCCGCCTGCCGCAGCCATGGCGTCCAGGCACTGCTGAACCGAACTGAACAAGCCAGCGGCAGCGACCGCCTGGCTGAGGCCTGCATGGCGCTGGGCCTGGACGGCAACGACCGCGTGGTCAACGTGCAGGGCGACGAACCGCTGATCGACCCGGCCCTGGTTGCGCGCACCGCGGCCATGCTCGACGAGCGAGCCGACTGCGTGATGAGCACCGCAGCCCATGCCATCGACAACGAGGCCGATTGGCGCAACCCGAACATCGTCAAGGTCGTGCTTGACGCCGCCGGCCGCGCGCTCTATTTCAGCCGGGCGTCGATTCCGCACTGGCGCGATGCAACCGCCGCTGGCGCCGTTCCCCAGCGGCCCGCGGCGCTGCGGCACATTGGCCTGTACGCGTATCGCGCAGGCTTTCTGCGCCGCTTTCCGAGCCTTGAACCGTCACCGCTGGAAGCCATCGAGGCACTCGAGCAACTGCGTGTGCTGTGGCATGGCGAGCGCATTGCAGTGCATGTCAGCAATTGCGCTCCGGGCATCGGTGTGGACACCCCGCAAGACCTCGAGCGGGTGCGCCTTTTGTTCAGCTGACGGGTGCCTGCTGCAGGCTCGTCGCGTCAGTCTGGCGCAGGGCAGCACATGCTATTCTTTGTCGCAAGACAAGCCGGCTCGCGCGCTGCGTCGAGCGCACTGACCGATAACTCGACTCCTTTGCAAGGACTCCATGAGACTGATCCTGTTGGGCGCTCCCGGCGCCGGCAAAGGCACGCAGGCCACGCAGATCTGTGCCCTTGAAGACCATGTCGAATTTGTCGCCGAGCGCCGCCGATTCGCGCAGCGTGGCGGCATCCTTGAGCACGGCTTCACTCTCGCCGGTCAGCGAGGCTTCCTGCACGCGCAGTGTCGTAGCCTGAACCAGGCGCGCAT
>JANOJJ010000174.1:0-4903 GCA_031408155.1 Rubrivivax sp. | reverse complement strand
CGCTGGACAGCGGTGGCAGCCCGACTCGCAAGGCCTGCGGCAGCACCACCTGCCGCAAGGAGGCGGCGCGCGACAGGCCCAGCGCTGCCGTGGCCTCCCACTGGCCCCGGTCGACCGAGCCCACCGCCGCGCGCACGATCTCGCCGATGAAGGCCGCCGTGTACAGCGAGATACCGATGAAGAGCGCGAAGAATTCAGGCGACATCGCCATGCCGCCCTTGATCTCGAGCCCGTCGAGCAGCGGCAACTCGAAAGACGGCAGGCGCTGCGTCGCTACCCAGGGCGCGATCAAGGCAAGCGCCACAACCACCCAAGGCATTAGACCCATGGATTGGCCGTTAGCTTTGGCTCGACGGTCGCGAACCAGGCGCCAGCCTGCCAGGCCCAGCACGGCCAACGCCAATGACCACCCCACATTGGCATCCGGAGCAAACCACGCCAGATGGATGCCGCGGCTGGTCAGCAGCAAGGCACTGCCGGACGACGAAGCGTCGGATGCCGCCGGCAGCTCGAGGATCAGCCCGTACCAGAACACCACGTGCAGCAACACCGGCACGTTGCGCATGATCTCGACATAAGCCGTGCACAAACCGCGGGCCAGAGCGTTGGCCGACAGCCGGCCCAGCCCGATGGCCACGCCGACCACGCTGGCCACAACGATCGCGGCCACGGTCAGCGACAGCGAATTCAAGGCGCCGGCCGCAAAGGCGCGGGCAAAGGTATCGACGCCGGGCTCAAAGCTGAGTGGCGAGTCGAAGACCGGCGTGGTCGACGGTTTCCACAGAAAGTCGAAGCCCGAATGAATGCCCCGCGCCTGCAGATTGGCACTCGTCAAGCGGAACATCAGGAACAGCAGGCCGCCCAGCAGGCCAAAGGCCAGTGCCTGCCGGCCGGCCTCTTTCAAGGTCCTCCAGTTCCAGCGCCCCACCGCGATCAGCGCATCGGGAAGGCGAAGACCAGCCCGCCTTGTGCTGCCAGACGGTTGGGCCCGCGCGGCATGCCGCTGGTGCCGAAGGCCCGCATCCACATCTCGCCGTAGTTGCCGACCTGGCTGATGACGTTGACCGCCCAGTCCTTGTCCAGCCCCATCGACGGGCCCAGGTCGCCGTCCACGCCCACCAGGCGCTTGATAACTGGATCGGTTGACGCGCTGAAGGACTTGACGTCATTGGAGGTGATGCCCAGCTCTTCCGCCAGCACCATCGCGTTGTGGGTGTAGCGCACGATGTCGAACCAGCGCTCGTCGCCCTTGCGCACGGCACCTGCCAGCGGATCGCGGCCCACGGTTTCCGGCAGTAGCAGGTAGTTGTCGCCCTGCGCACCCAGGGTCTGCTTGAAGCTGATTAGCGCCGAAGCATCGTGGATCACCACGTCACAGCGCTTGGCCAGAAAGGCCTTGCGCATCTGCTCGCCGTCGGCAAAAGGCACCGGCTTGTAGCGCACCTTGATCTTGCCGAAGTATTCCGACGCATTGGTTTCGCCGGGCCCGGAGATCATGCACACGCTGGCCCCGTTGAGCTTGGCAGTGGTGCTGACCTTCAACGACTTGGGCACCATGAAACCGACGGTGTCGTAGTGATTGACTGCCGCGAACTGCACGCCGGACTTGGTCTCGCGCGTCATCGTCCAGGTGATGTTGGCGTAGGCCACATCGACTTCACCCGACTGCACGGCCACCAGGCGCTGCGGCGGCGTCAAGCTGACGAACTTGACCTTGTTCGGGTCGCCGAAGACGGCCGCGGCGATGGCCCGGCAAGAGTCAGCGTCGATGCCGCGCATCACGCCCTGGCTGTCGGGCAAGGAGAAGTTGGCCGAGCTGCCGATCACGCCGCAGTTCAGCACCCCCCGCGACTTGACGGCGGCCAAGGTCGGTGAGGTGGTTGCAGCGCTTGTGGGTGAGGCGGCGGGCAGCGCTGCGGTCTGCGCAAAGGCGGGACCGGCAGCGACGGTGACAACGGCTGCAGCAAGCGGCAGCAGGCGGGTAAAGGGGATAACGCTGGCAAGGCGGGTTGTTTGACGCATCGGGGTCTCCTCGTTCGATGTCAGGGCTCAAGCGCTCGGTTCGGCCAGCGCGTTCAGGCACTGATCGACTTCTTCGCGGGTGTTGTAGAAATGCGGCGCGACGCGCACGCCTGCGCCGCGCGCAGACACGCTGATGCCACGATCGGCCAGGCGCTGACGCGTGAGTTCGCCGTTATCAAAGCGGAACACGAAGATGCCTGCCCGCATGTCGGCCGGCGTGACCAGGTCGAGCCGACGCCGCGCGGCGCCTTCGATGAGATGGTCGCCGAGCTCGCGCACGCGCTGGAAGACCCGGTCCCAGCCGATGCCTTCGAAGAAGTCGAGTGTCGCGTCCAGACCATAGATCGCGGGCACGTTGACATGCGCGTACTGCAGCTGCGTGCTGTCGTCCCGATTGGCGTAACCACGGTACGCGGGCTCCATCATCTGGCGGGCTTGCGGCGACGTGACCAGCACCCCAACGCCGAAGCCGGACAACATCCACTTGAAGAAGGACGCGGCATAGATGTCCACCTGCGACAGGTCGGTGGGCACGGCGCCCAGCGCCTGAATGCCGTCCACCATGAACAGCATGCCGAGTTCACGGCAGCGCCGGCCGATCCGCGCCAGGTCCAGGGTCGTGCCCGTGCTCGAATGGGTCTGAGAAACAACCAGCAGCTTCGCACGCGGCTCGAGCGCGGCCAGCAAGGCGGCTTGCCGGTCCTGCTCACGATCGATCTTGACCGCGACGACCACGGCGCCCGCGCGCTGGGCCGCGAGCCACACCCGCTCAACCGACGGAAACTCGTCGGCCGCCATCACGATGCGGTCACCGGGCTGCAGGCGCAGGCTGTGTGCCGCCAGGTTCAGCGCTTCGGTGGTGTTGGACAGCAGCGTCAGGTCGGACTTGCCGACACCGAGCCAGCTGGCCAGCCGGCCGCGCACGCGCTCGGTCACCTCGTACCACTCGGGCCGTGCGTCATAGCCCCGGTTCTTGACCTCGTCGTAGAACCTCGCCACCGCCTCGCCATGGCCGCGCCAGCAAAGGCCGGCCGCCGCGGTGTCGAGGTAGACGCGCTGCCGCAGGTACGGGAACGATTCCCGCCACAGATCAAGGTCGGTCGCGACAGCCGGTGAGTCCATGGAAACGAATCTGATGCTTGACGATTGGGTGGCGGACAATTTTGAGTTCTGACGTTGTGTTGAATGCTTCAACAAACTGTTTAGAATGAACTGTATGCGCAGGACCCGCGCACTGTCAAGGACGCGCACCGAGGAGTCTCATGTCATCAGCCGAAGCACGCCTGAAAGCGCTGGGCATCGAGTTGCCAGCGCCACCCAAACCGGCGGCCAACTACGTGACGGCCGCGCGCAGTGGCCGCCTGCTCTTCGTTTCGGGTCAGGGGCCGCTTGCGAATGGCGAGGTGGTCTACCGCGGCAAGGTCGGCGTCGATCTGACCGAGCAGCAGGGCTACCAGGCAGCGCGCCTGACGATGCTGAATTCGTTGGCCATCGTGCGCCAGGCCGTGGGCTCGCTGGACGAGGTGACCGGCATCCTGAAGCTGCTGGCCTGGGTGCGCTGTGCCGATGGTTTTCAGCGCCAGCATGTGGTCATCAACGGCGCGTCCGACCTGCTGGTCGAGATCTTCGGCGAGCGTGGCCGCCACGCGCGCAGCGCGGTGTCGGCACATGAACTGCCCTACGGCATCGCGGTCGAGATCGAGATGGTCGTCGAGGTCGCCACTGCCGCATGAGCACACGACCAGCGCCCCGGTCCAAGGGGGTGGCGCGAAGGCTGCCGCCCGCGATCGACGCCGAGCGACAGCAACTGATGAAGGCGCTGCACCCGGTGGTGCAGATGCTGGGCACCATCGTCGGCCACCACATCGAGGTCGTGCTGCACGACCTGACCCGCCCCGAAAGTTCGATCGTCGCCATCGCCAACGGGCATGTGTCCAACCGCCACGTCGGCAACTCGATCCTCAGCGGGCCGAAGGACGACCAGGGCTTTCTGGCGGCCAAGGAGGCCTTGTCCGAAAGCGGCGAGGCGGTGCACTCGATCGTCGATGACTACCCGACGCTGAACCGATCGGGACAGCGGCTCAAGTCGTCCACCGTCGTCTTTCGCGATGCGAGCGGCGAGCCCTTTGCCGCGCTGTGCCTGAACGCGGACCACACCATCGTCGAGGCGGCCCATGCCTGGCTGGGCCGGCTGCTGCAGCCGCACGGCGTGCCACCTGCGGCGCGCGAAGAAGAGCCGGAGATGGACACGTTGATGAAGGAGATCATCTCCGACGCGGTGCGCCGCCTGGGCAAGCCGGTCGGGCTGTTGAACAAGGTAGAAAGGGTCCAGGCAGGACAGGCCATGATGCAGCGCGGGCTGTTCATCGTCAAAGGTGGTGTCGAGCGTGCAGCCAGCGCGCTTGGTGTCTCGCGCTTCACGATCTACAACTACCAGGAGGCGCTGCGCGAACGCCTGGGCGAATCGGCGAAACCCGCAATCGCTGCAGCGTCTCCTCGACGCGGTTGGTCAGGTTGTTGAAGAACATGACGGCCGGGATGGCCACCAGCAGGCCGAAGGCGGTGTTGATGAGCGCCTCGGCGATGGCGCCGGACACGGTGCGCAGTGACAGAGAACGTGATGATTACCCTGAGCGGCGCCAATGCTGGATTAGCGGTGACAGACGCGGGTGGGAATTTCGGCTTCTCCGGCCTCGCCGCCGGGAGCTATACGCTGACCCCCACCCTCGCCGGGTATATCTTCAGTCCGGCAAGCATTGCCGTGACAACGAGCGGCGGCGAAAATGTCGTCCTGACCGGTATCACCGCGACGCGCTAGCATGCGAAAGTTCTACGGCCGGCGGGCAAGTTTCAGCCTGGCGCCGGACTTTGCCGCTGCAAC
>JANOJJ010000113.1:0-2261 GCA_031408155.1 Rubrivivax sp. | reverse complement strand
GCACATGTGCAGGCTGCCCAGGTTCACCTGGCCGGCGGCATCGAGCTGCTGCAGCGCGAATGCGGTGCGCGGCGCGACCTGGCCGCGCAGGATCAGCGATCCGGCGTGGCACTCGCGCCCGGCCACGGCGAACAGGTCCTTGTGCGCCAACGGCACGCCGTGCAGCGGGCCGCTGACGCCCACGCGCACCTGCAGCTCGTCCAGTTCGCGAGCGCGCACCAGCGCCGCTTCGCCGTCGACGCGGAACACCGCATTGAAGCGGCGGCCGATGCTGTCCAGCCGCTGCAGCGACCAGGCGGTGGCCTCGCGCGCGCTCAGCCGGCCGGCGGCGATGTGGTCGGCCAGGCCGACCAGGTCCAGCGTCTCGAGCTCACTCATCGCGGCAGCCCGCCTGTGCGTCGCACCAGGCAGCGAAGGTGCCGCCATGGTCTTGCGGCGTCAGCCGCTGCAGCGCCGCCTGCGCGATGCGCACGTCGTTGGGCGCGGCCACCGAGAGCGCCGCGGCCACGCGCCTGGCGTCCCAGCCCAGGGCCTGCAGCCCGACCATCAACGGGTTCGGTTCGTTCATCGCTATTTCCATGCCGGGGGGCCCAGCGCCTGTTCCTAGTGGATGCCGAGGTAGCGCTCGAGCACGGCCTGCTGCGCCGTCAGCGCGGCCGGTGTGCCTGCCCAGACCACGCGGCCGGTCTCGAACAGGCAGACCCGGTCGGCCACGGCCAGCGCGCTGTAGAGGTTCTGCTCGACCAGCAGCACGCCCAGGCCTTCGTGGCGCAGCGTGCCGAGGATGCCCTCGACCGCCTCCACCATCACCGGCGCCAGGCCTTCGGTGGGTTCGTCCATCAGCACGATGCGGGGGCCGGTCATCAGTGCGCGGCCGATGGCCAGCATCTGGCGCTCGCCGCCGGAGAGCTGGTTGGCGCGATGGCCCTTGCGCTCCTCGAGCTGCGGGAAGGCGTCGAAGACACGCCGCACACTCCAGCCGCCGCTGCGTCCGCGGTCGAGCATCTGCAGGTGTTCCAGCACCGTCAGCGACGCGAAAAGCCGCCGCCCCTGCGGCACGTAGCCGATGCGGCGATTGGCGATTTCATTGGCGCGCAGGCCGACCAGGTCCTGGCCGTCGAAGCGGATGCGGCCCGCGGTCACGCGCGGCGAGCCCAGGCCCATCACCGAGCGCACCAGCGAGGTCTTGCCCATGCCGTTGCGGCCGAGCAGCGCGACGACCTCGCCTTCGGCGACGCGCATCGACACGTGGTCCAGCACGCTGGCCTCGCCATAGGCGGCGCAGACGCCTTCGATCTCAAGCACCGCGCGGCCTCCCGAGGTAGATCTCCTGCACCTGCGCGTTGCCGCGGATCTCGTCGGGCCTGCCCTCGACCAGCACCGCTCCTTGGTACATGCAGACGACGCGGTCGACGAGGCCGAGCGCGAGGTCGATGTCGTGCTCGATGAGGATCAGCGACAGGGTCTTCGGCAGGCCGCGGATCACCTCGGCCATCACCACGCGCTCGGCCGGCGAGAGCCCGGCCGCCGGCTCGTCCAGCAGCAGCAGCCGGGGCGAGCTGGTGAGCGACATCGCCAGCTCCAGCTGCCGCTGCTCGCCGTAGGAGATCTCCTTGACCAGCAGGCGGCGCCGGGTCTGGAGGTGGCAGCGCGCCAGCGCCGAATCGACGACGTCGCGTTCGCTGCCCTGGGCCTCGCCGCTGCGCCAGAACGCGAACCGGCTGCGCGCCAGGCCGCGCGTGGCGAGCAGCAGGTTGTCCTCGATCGACAGGCCGAAGAACAGGTTGGTGATCTGGAAGGTGCGTGCGATGCCGCGCTGCGCCCGCGCGTCGGGCGTGGCACGCGTGAGGTCGTGTCCGTCGAACAGCACCTGGCCGGCGGTGGCCGGCGTCATGCCGGTGATGGCGTTGAACAGGGTCGTCTTGCCCGCTCCGTTGGGCCCGAGGATAGCCACGCGCTCGCCCGCCGACAGCGCCAGGGTGACGTTGTCGACGGCCTTCAGCGCGCCGAAATGGATGCTGACCCCGTGCAGCTGCAGCAAGGCGCCGGCCGGCGGGGACGGCATGGTCATCAGTTCTTCTTGATGCCCTGGAAGGTGCGCGAGTACGACGGCTGCTTCATGTACTCCTCGGGCTTGTAGGTCCAGAACTGCGAGACCGCCGGGTAGGTCTCGATAGGCATGTTCCAGTAGCTGCCGTCGGGGCGCTTGACCACATCGCGGATGAAGACGTCGTAGACCGGATTGCCGTAGTCGTCCAGCC
>JANOJJ010000569.1:0-3022 GCA_031408155.1 Rubrivivax sp. | reverse complement strand
CAATTGCAGGGCCGCCCGCAGGTGGACATCAGTTTTCCGGAGATCGAGACCGATGTGGTTGTCGTGCGGCAGGAAGACGAGCATGCGCCCGGCGATGCTGACCTGCGACGACAGCCGCGCGCCCTTGGTGCCGATGGCGTCCTTGATGACCTGCACGGTGAGCGTCTGGCCTTCGAAGACCTGGCGTTCGATCGGCGACAAGGGATCGCCGCGGCCACCCCCGTTGCCATGCGGATGCAGGTCGGCCACGTGCAGGAAGGCGGCACGCTCCAGCCCGATGTCGATGAACGCGCTTTGCATGCCGGGCAACACGCGAACCACCTTGCCCAGGTAGACGTTGCCGACCAGGCCGCGTTCGAGCGTGCGCTCGATGTGCAACTCCTGCACCGCGCCGTTCTCGATTGTCGCCACCCGCGTCTCTTGCGGGGCCCAGTTGATCAGGATGTCTTGGCTGGCCATGGCGCCGAGTCTACGGGCGCCTGCGCGCTCACAGGTCTAGCCGAACCCGGGCCCGCGCGAGCAGCTGCGTGGTCTCGTGCAGCGGCAGGCCCATCACACCGGTGTAGCTGCCGTCGATGCGTTCGATCCAGGCCGCCATGCGTCCCTGCACGGCGTACGCGCCGGCCTTGCCACGCGGCTCGCCGCTGGCCACGTAGCGCCGGATGCTGCTGTCCGACAACGCCGCAAAACGTACTTTCGACACGCTCAGCGCCATGAAGTGCTGCCCGCCGGCGCTGACGGCCACCGCAGTCAGCACACGGTGCGTGCGACCGGACAAGGCCGACAGCATGGCCACGGCGTCGTCCGGATCGGCCGGCTTGCCCAGCATGCGCCGGCCCAGCGCCACCGTCGTGTCAGCCACCAGGATCGGCGCCGGCACGAGCTTGCGCTTGTCCAGCCGCTTGCGCGCTGCCGCCAGCTTGCGCAGGGTGACGCGCTGCACGTAGTCCTGCGGCAGCTCGCCGCTGCGTTCGACTTCCATCGACTCGGCGTTCTCGTCACGGCCGGGCAGCAGCGCCCGGTGCAGCACGCCCAGTTGATCGAGCAGTTGGCTGCGGCGTGGGCTCTGCGAGGCCAGGTAGACGAAATCGTGCTGCTGGGGCAGTGGCATGGCGGTGCGCTCGGGGCACGGCGGTGCGCCGCCTGGCGATTGTGCGGCCGCCTCTGTCGCCAGCGCAAAGCGCTCGATCCCGCGCCGGCCGGCTGCGAGGCTGAACCCCGATCATCTGGTCCCGGCAAGCAGCGTCGCGCTTCGTTACGCGGCCGATCCGGGTCACCCGAGCCTGCAGGGCAGGCCGCTGCTACGGCAGCCGCAGCAGCCGGCGTGCATTGCCCTCGTAGATCGCGTGCCGCTGCTCGGGCGTGATGTCCAGTCCATCGATGATGTCGATCGTCCAGCCGATGTAGGCCGAGCCCTTGTCCGGGTCGAACGGGGCGTCCGACGAGAACAGGACCTGGTCGACGCCGAAGAACTCGAGCCCCAGCCGCGTGGCTGCGCGCGCACCGAACAAGGCGGTGTCGGCGTAGAACATCTTGAAGTAGTCGAGCGGGCGCTTCTTCAACTGCTTGAGCAGCAGCGTGTAGTCGACGTCGGAGGTGCGGCTGCCGAGCTGGTCCCAGCCCGGGCCGACGCGGCCTTCGAAGTACGGCACCATGCCGCCCATGTGGTGGGTGATGACCTTGAGGTCGGGGTGGCGGTCGAACAGGCCATCGAACACCATGTGCGCCATCGCCGCGCTGGTCTCGTAGGGCCAGCCGAAGGTCCACCAGATCTCGTAGTGGCTCCGGCTCTCGCCCTGGTAGTCGGCGAAGTCGGCGCCGCGCGCCGGGTGCAACCAGATCGGCCGGTCCGCCTTGGCCATCAAGTCGAACAGCGGCCGCGTGGCCGGTGCCGTCAGCGGCTTGCCAAGCACGTTGGTGAAGACCTGCACGCCCACCGCGCCCAGTTCGCCCAGCGCGCGCTCGGCCTCGCGCAGCAGGCCCTCGGGGTCGTTCATCGGCAACGACGCGATGAAGGCCGGAAAGCGCTTGGGGTGGCGCTGCACCAGTTCGCACATTCCATCGTTGGCCAGCCGCGCCATCTCGGTCGACAGCGGCGGTGGACCGAACACCTCGATCGGCGGCGAGCCCAGGCAGATCACCTGCGCGTAGTCGCCGTACTTGTCCATGATGCGAAAGCGCTCGTCGAGGTCGACGATGCACGGGATCTCGCGCACGCGCTTGTGCATGTCCTTGCCGCCGGGCGCGACCTCGAGCATGCGCTCGTAGTACGCGCGCGGAAAGATGTGGTTGAAGATGTCGAGCTTCACGGAGGTCTCCTGCGATGGCGCGGCCAGCGTGACACATCCTGATTGATACTGCAATTTCATTGTTTTGCTGGATTCATTCGGATTCTTCATGGATATCACGCTCAAGCAGATGCGCGCCTTCCTGGCGGTGGCGCAGGCCGGCAGCTTCACGCTCGCGGCCAACCGGCTGCACCTCACGCAGTCGGCCGTCAGCGTGCTGATCGGCGAGTTCGAACGCGCGGTCGGCCTGCGCGTATTCGACCGCACGACGCGGCTGGTGCAGTTGACCGATGCCGGCCGCGAGTTGCATCCAGTGGCACACAAGGTGCTGGCCGACCTGAGCCAGATGCTGGCCAGCTCACGCGACCTGGCAGACCGCAAGCGCGGCCGCGTCACGGTGGCGGCCACGCCGCTGATGTCGTCGACGCTGATTGCCGGCGCCATCGCGCGCCACGCGCAGCAGCACCCGGGCGTGCAGTTGATCCTGCGCGACACGCAGGCCGCGCAGGTGCAGATCGAGGTGCGCGACGGCCTGGCTGATTTCGGCGTCGGCACTTTCGAGCGCGGCGGGCGTGAACTGGACGCCGAGCCCTTCATGGTCGACACGCTGGTGCTGGCCTGCCCGGCCAGCCATGTGCTGGCCGGCCGCAGCATGCGGCCGCGCTGGCGCGACCTGGCCGGTCAGCCGTTCATCGCGCTGCGGCGCGACAACTCGGTCGGGCAGTTGATCGCCG
>JANOJJ010000067.1:0-3004 GCA_031408155.1 Rubrivivax sp. | reverse complement strand
GCGCCGTCGCAGAGCTCCGGCTCCTCGCCAGGCACGAACAGTCCGTGTGGACTGTTCGTGTCCGGGCTCGGCCCGGCGAGGCTTTGCAACGACGAGTGGGCCCTTTCTGGGGCTCACCCTTCGGGCCGGGGTACCCAAGGGTGCTGAGCCGTGTTGCGCCGCTTGCCCAGGCGGCCAGCATGGGCTGCGCGCCGCGCCTTGCTCAGCGCCCTTGGCCACCCCGGCGCGGGCGCGATCGATTGCCTCTCAGCCTCTCAGGCCTGCTGCCAGCGCAGCAACCGCAGCTCGGCGCGGGCCAGCAGCAGGTTGCTGACAAAGCCCACCGCGCCCAGCAGCACGATGCCGGCATACAAATCACTGGCCTGGAACGAGCGTGCCGCCAGCAGGATGGCCTGGCCGAGGCCGCTTTGCGAGGCGATCATCTCGCCCACCACCGAGACGATCAGCGAGACCGTCAACGACAGCCGCATGCCGGCCAGGATGTCGGCCAGCGCATTGGGCAGCCCGAGCTTGAAGACGAAGTCCAGGCGCGACAGTTGCAGCGCAGCGGCGACCTCGCGCAGCCGATCGTGCACGGTCGAAAATCCATGCAAGGTGGCCAGCAGCACCGGCCACATCGCGCCGAAGGCGACCACGAACAGCACCATGCCGCCTGACAGCCCGAACAGGGCGATCGCCAGCGGCAGCACGGCCGAGGCCGGCAGTGGCCGCATGAACTCGAACGTCGGCTGCAGCCAGGCGCGGGCGGCGGCCGAGCTGCCGATCAGCGCGCCCAGCGCCACGCCCAGCAGCGACGCCAGCAGCCAGCCGCCCAGCATGCGCCCCACGGTGGCCGCGGTGTAGGCTGCCAGGTCACCCTGCAGCAGCCCGCTGGCCAGGCGCTCCAGCGTGGCTTCGGGCGTGGGCAGGAAGGCGCGGCTGACCCATTGCCCATGCGCGGCCAGCCACCACAGGCCGACCAGCGCGCCCAGCAGCGCCAGCGACGCAGCCGCATCCTGCAGCCGCTGCGTCATTCAAGCGCCCCCATGCGGCGTGCCACCGCGTGCTGCAGCCGCGACGCCAGGGCATTGATGACCCAGCCGACCACGCCGATCCAGAACAACCAGGCCAGCATCAGCGCCGGGTCCAGGCTCTGCTGCGCGATCATCATGGCGTAGCCCATGCCGTGCGGGTTGGCGGCGATCTCGACCGTCACCGCGACCACCAGAGATATGGCCACCGCCAGCCGCAGAGCGACGAACAGGCGCGGCAACATGGCTGGCAGCAGCACCAGCCGGGCGCGCTGCCAGCGCGTCAGCTGCAGCGCAGCGCTGACTTCCAGCAACTGCGGCTCGACCTGGCTGACCGCGGCCTGGGTCAGTACCAGCACCGGCCACAGGGTGGCAAAGGCGACGACGGCGAGTTCCATCCGCAGGCCAAAGCCAAAGCTCAGCATCGCCAGCGGGATCAACGCCACTGACGGGACCGGGCGCAGCAGCTCGACGCTGAGGAAACTCAGCGCGGCCGCACGGCGCGACAGGCCCAGCAGCGTGCCCAGCGTCAGGCCCAGCCCGGCACCGAGCGCCAGCCCCGCCGCCGCCGTGCCCAGCGTGAAGGCCGTGCCTTGCCACAGGCTGCCGTCGAGCAGGGCGCCCCACCAGGCACGCAGCGCAGCGCTGGGCGGCGCCAGTGCGTCGCTGCCGGCGGCCACGCTGCGGGTGCCGATCTCCAGCGCCGCCAGCAGCAGCAGCGGGATCGCCAGTGCGCGCAAGCGGTCAAGCCGCGCCATGGCCCAGGTCTCCGTACAGCTCGCGCCGCAGGCGCACAAAGTCGGGATGTTCCTTCGTCGTCAGCTGGTCGCGCGGTCGCGGCAATGGCACGTCGAGCATGCGCGTCACGCTCGGCTGCCGGGCTGTGGGGTGGCTGCGCAAGGCCACCACGCGGTCACCCAGGAACAAGGCTTCCTCCAGGTCGTGCGTCACGAACATCACGGTTAGCTGCTGGTCGCGCACCAAGCGCGCCACTTCGTCCTGCAGGCCTTCACGCGTCATCGCGTCGAGCGCCCCGAAAGGCTCGTCCATCAGCAGCAGTGTGGGCCGCTGCGCCAGGCAGCGCGCGATCTGCACGCGCTGCTGCATGCCACCCGACAACTGGGCCGGGAACTTGAGCGCGTGCGCTGTCAGCCCCACGGTCTGCAGCACCTCGGCGATACGGCTCGGGCGTTCGGCCGGCGGCACCTGCGCGGCTTCCAGCGCCAGGCTGACGTTGCCTTGAACGGTGCGCCAGGGCAGCAGCGCGCGGCCGTAGTCCTGGAACACGAAGGCCACCTCGCGCGACGGGCCGGTCACCGGCTGGCCCTGGCATCGCACCGCGCCGCTGCTGGGTTGCACGAAGCCGGCGGCTGCACGCAGCAAGGTGGTCTTGCCGCAGCCCGACGGGCCGATCACGCAGACGAATTCACCGCGCGCCACGCTGAACGACGTGGGCGAGATGATTTCGCGCCCGCCCAGATGCACGGCCACGCGGTCGAACTCGAGCAAGGGAGCGGGCAGGGCTGGCATGCGCACGAGCGTACACGGCACGCAGGCAGGGTCGACCGGGCGGACGCAAAGCGATGATCGAGCTTGTCGAGTTCGGCCGCCGGTCCGTGGACCTGCAGGCGCGACAGGGTGGCGACCTTCAGCGCCTCGCCGAGCAGCGCGCCGACGTTCTCCAGGTGTGCCAGCAGCGCTGCCGCGTCGTCGTAGCCTTCGCGGCACGATCCTGGTGCGCAGTCTCGGCGAGTGGAAGTCAGCATCGCCGACAATGCCGGCAGGCCGTATCCTCAGACCTGCCTTGTCCCGTGGGGAAAATCGATATGGGTCTGCAGACCGATACGCTGTCGCGCCGTCCGCTGCGCCGCTTCTGGGGCTGGGGCAGGGCTGACGCCGAACTCGGCGCCGCCGAACAGGCGATCGTGCGCCGCCTGGCCCAGGCGGTCGGCGCAGCCGGGGCGGACGCCGTCGCGCCGGGTCTGGCCGACTTC
>JANOJJ010000019.1:0-2706 GCA_031408155.1 Rubrivivax sp. | reverse complement strand
CGTTGACACCGGCCGCGAAGACCAGCGCGATCAGCACCACCCCGGTGATCCACGAAAACCAGCGAAAGCCGCGCAGGCGGTCGAACGCGAAATAACGCAACAGGTGGATCAGCATCGTCACGACCATCGCGTCAGACGCATAGCGGTGCACGCTGCGAGCCATGCCGCCGGCCCACCATTGGCTGTCGCTCAGGGCCTGCACCGAACGGTAGGCACCGGCCACGCTGGTGTCGAAGAAGGCGAACAGGTACAGCCCCGTCGCGCTGACGATCCAGAACAGGAAGAAGCTGATCGCACCGAGGTGGTAGTACGGGTTCAGGCGGTCGCCGAAGGCGCGGTTGAACAGCGCCTCGGCGTGCAGGAAACACCAGCGCAGCAGTGCTTGCAGCCCACCGATCATCGTGCGCCCTGTCGCATCGCACGCAGCACGACGACGACGAACAGCAGCCCGCCGAGCACGGCGAGCAGCCCGCCCAGGCCCATCAGGCCCATGCCGGCGACTTCGGCCGTGCTGCGCAGCACCTGCTCGCTACCCGCCACCTTGCGCTGCACGCCGTAGCCGCCGGACCAGACCAGGCCGACGATGTGCGTCAACTGCCCCACGCCGTACAGGACCGGCTGCAGCACGGCCAGACGACCCTGTGGCGTGCCGTAGCCCAGGCGCGGCAGCAGTTGGTAGACCATGCCCATCAGCGCCAGCGTGACGCCGACGATACAGCCGTGGTAGTGGGCCGGGATCTTGACGTTGTTGCCGCTGATGAGCATGCCGATCACGCCGCCGGCGACGAACAGCGCCATCGACGACAGCAGCGCCGCGCGCAGCGGGCGTGCAGTGGCGTCGACCCCACGCAGCGGCAGCAGGGACAGCAGAACCGCCAGCGCAATCGGCAAGATCGCCAGCCCGCCGCCGAAGCGCATGGCCCAGGTGTGCAGGTTGCGGTGCTCGACGGTGGACACGTCGTATGCCAGGTAGGCAACCGGGGTGACGAAGACGCTGGCCAGCGCGAGCGCGAACAGCAACAGCGCCACGCGCGGGCTCAGCGGGATGCGTGCGCCGCAGGCCTGTGCCAGCCACAGCCAGCCCGTCAGCATCAGCAGCGTCCACGCGAACTGCAGCGCGTGACCGCCGCCCCAGAACACGATCTCGTAGTAGGCCTTGCCGTCCAGCGCGCGCGGCACGACGGCCAGTGACCAGCCGAACGTCAGCAGCGCTACCGCGGCCGAGACGGCACTGGCGTTGAGCCCGAAGCGCAACGCGCGCTCGCCGTCGATCAGACCGCCCAGGCGCGGCGCCGCGATCAGGCTGCGCAGCACTTGCAGCCCGAAGCCGGCGCCAAAGACGACCAGCCCGGCCATGAACAGCGGGCCTTGCAGGACCGGGATGTAGTTGGCCATGACGGGCGCGCCCGGGGCGATGAAGGCAGCGAGCGACATCAGCGCCGCGCCGCCGCCGCACAGGCCCAGCGCGGCCCAGCTCCACCGGTCGCCGCGTGCCGACGCGTTCAGGCTCCACAGCATGCCGGCCATCGCCGCGAACCACACCAGCACCGACAAGTCCACGTGCAGCACCAGCGCCACGCGGAAGAAGTCCGCCACCGGCAGCCACTGGTTCAGCCCTGGCGTGCGCGCCAGCACGAGCAGGATCGAGAACAGGCCGGAACCGATCAGCGCCGCCAGGCCTAGCCACAGCCAGCCGCGGGCGAGCGCGCGCTGGGTCGTGGCCGGGGTCGGCAACGCATAGTCCGACGGCGGCGCGCAAAGGCGCGCGCCGATGAAGGAGACAGCGGTCGTGGCGGCATTCATGTTCGACCTCAACGCAAAGTGATGACGCCTTGTTCGGCGTCGAAATCGATCACCAGGACCTGGGCTGGCGCCAGCCTCACGGTGGCCTCGCGCTGGTGGGTGTAGCCCGAGCGGCGCGCGTCGTCGTTCAGGCGCACGGCAATGCGCTGAACACCCGCCGGCACCGGCAGCCGTTGGTAGACGGCCGACGCGCCATCCCGCGACAGGCCCGACGGCAGGGCCACGCGGCGCAGCACCGTCCTGCCGCCGATGTCCACTTCCACCGTGACCGGCGAGCGTTCGCGTGGACAGGTCATCGGTGCGCGCATGTTGGGTGGCAGCTTGGCGAGCTCGGCCGCGGTCTGCGCCCGGCAGTCGCCCACCGGCTTGCCGGTGTGGATCAAGCTGAGCTTGATGAGCGCCTGCTCGCTGGCCAGCGGGTGATAGGTCGGCCAACGCGAGAAGGCACCAATGACGAGCGCGAACAGCGCGTACAACAAGGCCTGGCCGACCCAGGCGGCGGCTGAGACGGGCCTGCTGGCCGCTGCAGGCGGGGGGCGGTGTTCAGCCATCGACCGACCTCGAATCCGTGCCCGAGGCGCTGCGGGTGGTTGACACGCGCTGGCGCAGCGCGTGCAGTGCGGCGTTCAACGCGGGCCGATCGTTGGACCCTGCCCACACCACCGTCCAGCGCGCGGACGGGGTCTGCGCGCGCAGGCGCGGCTCGCGTTGACCGCTCAGCCGCTCGGCCGCCCAGCGCTGACCGAGCCGATAGTCGCAGGTCCCTTCGGCGCAGCCGGTGACGAGCACGCCTGCCGCGCCGTCGCGCAGCGCGTAGTCGACGAACGACGGCGGCAGCATGCCGCTGCAGATCAGGCCAAGCGGCACTACGTCGGCAGCGGCGAGCGAATCGACCTGCAGTCC
>JANOJJ010000860.1:0-2770 GCA_031408155.1 Rubrivivax sp. | reverse complement strand
GGGCCGTGATCTCGGTCTCCTTGCGCTCGACCACCATGCGCGACGACAGGCCCTGGTAGACCTTCTTCAGGTCTTCGGCCGTGCCGGCGTAGAAGTATTCGCCGTGCGTCAGCACCGAAATGTTCTTCAGTGTCTCTTCGTCGAGCCGCACGCGCATGCTCCAGCCTTCGAAGCCGATGATCTCGCCGCTGGTCGTGCCGATGCCCACGGTGTAGACGCGCACGCCGCGTTCGGCCGCCATCTTGGCGGCGTCGAGCGGGTCGGGGCCGGTGGTGCGCTGGCCGTCGGTCAGCATGATGATGGCCGCCGAGGGGTAGCTGCCCGGAGGCACCGGCGTGAACTTGGGTTTGTCGTCCTTGTCGGTCTTGCCCAGCGCTTTGGCCGGGAAGTTCTTCTGCCCGGTGACGTGCTGGATCTCGATGCCGTGGTCGGGAAACAGCGTGGCCAGCGACAGGATGATGCCGCTGCCGGTGGCAGTGCCGCGCTGGAGCTGGAAGCGGTCGATTGCGGCGATCACGTCGTCGCGGCTTTGGGTTGGCGCCTGCACCACGGCCGCCGTGCCGGCGAACGACACGACGCCCACGCGCACCTCGCGCGGCAGCGTCTTGACGAAGGTCTTGGCTGCCTCTTGCGAAGCCACCAGCCGATTCGGCTTGACGTCTTCGGCGCGCATGCTGCCCGAGACGTCCATCGCCAGCATGATGGTGCGCTCAGCCAGCGGCAGCGTGATCGTCGCGGTCGGCCGCGCGGTGGCCAGCAGCAGCGCCGCCACTGCCAGCAGCATGAGCAGCGGCGGCACATGACGCCGCCACCCCGGACCTCGGCCGAGCGCCAGCTTGGCCACCTGCACGGTGGCCAATCGAACCGTCGTCTTGCGCCGGCGCTTGAGCAGCCAGACGTACAACAGCACCAGCAGCGGCAGCAGAGCCAGCGCCCACAGCAGATCGGGCCATTGGAAGGTCATGCCGCAGCTCGCTTGAAGTGCGCCGGAAAACGACCAGGCACCTTCAGCCGCGCGCGTTGCCGCCGCAGGTCGGCAAAGCGCAGCAGGGCGTCGAGCAGGTCGTCGTTGGTGGCCAGTTCCAGCGTGTCGGCGCCCGACTGCATCAGGCCTTCGAGCAACGCCGCTTCCTGCTCCTGTGCGATGCCCGCGTAGCGCTCGCGGAAGGCCGGGTCGCTGGCGTCGATCAGCAATTGCTCGCCGGTTTCAGCGTCTTCAACCGTCACCAGGCCGACGTCGGGCAGTTCCATCTCGAGCGGGTCGAACACACGCACTGCCACCACCTCGTGCCGGCGCGCCAGCCGAGCCAGCGCTAGCTGCCAACCGGCTTCACTGATGAAGTCGGACACCACGAAGATCAGCGAGCGCCGCTTGACAATGCTGTGCGCGGCCGCGAGCAAGTCGGCCAGCACCGTGCCTTTGCCCCCGGCCGGCGCCTGCGGCCGCGTGCGCATGCGCTGCAACAGGTTGAGCACGTGCAGGCGAGACGCGCCCGGCGGCAGCACGGTGTCGACCTTGTGGCCATAGAGCAGGGCGCCGACGCGGTTGCCGTGGCGCGTCATCACGCGCGCCAGGGTGGCGACGAAGCCGGCGCTGACGGCCAGCTTGGTGACGCCGGCCGAGCCGAAGTCGACGCTGCCCGACAGGTCCAGCAGGAACCAGGCCGTCAGGTCGCGGTCCTCGACGAACTGCCGCACGTACAGCGTCTGCAGCCGCGCCGTGACGTTCCAGTCGATGTGGCGCACGTCGTCGTGCAACTGGTATTCACGCAGGTCGGCCAGGTCGACGCCGCCGCCCCGGAACAGTGTCCGGTAGTCACCCTGCAGCAGGCCGTCCAGCCGCCGGATCACGGTCCATTCGAGCCGGCGCAGCAGCGCGTCGGTGGCCGTCGATTCAGCCACGGGTGCCTTTCTCGGCCTCGGTCCTGGAGTGCGCCAGCGGCTTGTCGGGCACCGCGACAGCCTTCATCAGGCGGCTGATCAGCGCGTCGGGTGTCACCCCTTCGGCCAAGGCTTCGTACGACAGCACCAAGCGATGGCGCAGGACGTCGGGCACCAAGTCGGTGATGTCCTCGGGCAGCGCATAACTGCGGCCGCGCAGCAGCGCCAGCGCGCGCGCGCCTTCGATCATGCCGATGGTGGCGCGCGGGCTGGCGCCGTAGGTCAGGTACTTGGCGATGTCGGTCAGGCCGACCTTGTCGGGCTTGCGCGTGGCGCTGACCAGCTTGACGGCGTACAGCATCAGCGAGGAGTCGACGAAGACCGCCCGACATTCACGCTGCAAGGCAGCCAGCTGGAAAGTGTCGGCCACCGCGTTGACCTCGACTGCCGCGCCGGTCACGCGTTCGACGATCACGAACTCCTCTTCCTCGCTCGGATAGTCGACCAGCACCTTCATCATGAAGCGATCGACCTTCGCCTCGGGCAGCGGGTAAGTGCCTTCGGTTTCGATCGGGTTCTGGGTCGCCATCACGACGTAGGGCTCGGGTACCTTGTGCGATTCACCGGCGATCGTGACCTGGCGCTCCTGCATGACCTCGAGCAAGGCGCTCTGCACCTTCGCCGGGGCGCGGTTGATCTCGTCGGCCAGCAGCAGGTTGGCGAACACCGGCCCCAGGCTGGTGCCGAACTCGCCGGTCTTCTGGTTGTAGATGCGCGTGCCCACCAGGTCGGCCGGCACCAGGTCGGGCGTGAACTGGATGCGCTTGAAACTGCCGCGGGTGGTGCGCGCCAGCGTCTTCACCGTCAAGGTCTTGGCCAGCCCCGGCAC
>JANOJJ010000841.1:0-2731 GCA_031408155.1 Rubrivivax sp. | reverse complement strand
AGACTGCCGCAGAGGTGTGGTTGTCTCTATTGACGGGGGTGGCTAATGGGTGACCCCATGGGCTCCGACGCCTCGCCTGTCGGCTGATTCCGACAACCGCGCCATCCCTCGTCTGACGCCACCGCGACCATGCCGCCTATGCCCGTCGGCTGGCCGGGCGGGCACAGTGAAGCCCCTTGCGTGCAAACATCGGTACGCGCTAACGGAGAAACTTCATGACCACCCAGACCGCTCAAGACCGCCTCGAAGACGTGGCCCGCCAAGCCCAGAACGGCGTTCACGCCGGCCAGAGTTACGCCCACCAGGCCGTCGACCGCCTGGCCGACAGCGCCACCGATTGGACCCACCAGGCCGCCCCGGTGGTGCATCGCCTGACCGAGCGCGCCACCGACCTGGCCAACCACGGCATCGACTGGATGCGCGATCGCAGCGACCGCGTGCGCACCGAGGTGGCCCGCGCATCCGACCGCACCGTGGGCTATGTGCGCGACGAGCCGGCGCGCTCGCTGCTGATGGCCGCCGCCGCCGGTGCCGTGATCTTCGCGCTGGTGCGCTGGGCGGGCAGCCGCGCGCACCGCTGACCGGCCCGCTGGTACTGACGCCAGACTCGAATTGCCCACATAGCGCAAGCGCGGCATGTCGTTTGCCCTCCCTCGCCACGGGCAATTCGCCCGGGCTGCTTAGGAGTAACTACACATCATGATCAATTTCATCATCTGGCTCATCGTAGGCGGGCTGATCGGTTGGGCGGCCAGCCTCATCATGCGCACCGACGGCCAACAAGGCACCTTCCTCAACATCGTGGTCGGCATCATCGGTGCAGCACTGGGCGGCTGGTTCATCTCGCCGATAGTGGGCGTCGGCACCATCAACCAGGGCGCCTTCAGCGTCGGCGCACTGCTCGTCTCGTTGATCGGTGCCGTCATCCTGCTGGCCATCGTCAACCTGGTACGTCGGGGCACGGCACGCTGACGCGGGCCTTGCCGTCACCTCAACTTTTGTCCGAGGACCATCATGGCCAACACCGGAACACTTCCTTTCCCGTCGTCATCGGTCAACGCCATGGCTGACGCCAATGCCCGAGCCGGCAGCGCCGCCAGTGACGCCAGTAACGCCAGTGACGCCAGTGACAGCAGCGACAGCCTGTCGCCGTCGATGCCCCGGCCTGCAGGCGCGGGCATCCCGGCAACTGGCGGCGGCACGCAGAACGATCTGCTCAACCGCGTCGTACAGGGCGCACACCAGACCATCGACCGCCTTGCCGAGACCGCCGCACCCCACGTGCAGCGCCTGCAGGAAGGCATGTCGTCGACCGGTGACGCACTGGCCCAGCGCGCAGACCACATGCGCGAGGTCGGCGACGAGTGGACCGAGAACCTGCGCACCACCGTGCGCGAGAACCCGCTGGCCGCACTGGCCACGGCACTCGCGCTCGGCATGCTGATCTCGCGCCTGACACGCCGCTGAGCGGCCCATGGCGCTGCCCGCCCCTGGCATTGCCGACCCCGGCACCGCCCTCGGCGATCGCGCCGCGCCGGTGTCATCAGCGCTGCCTTCCAAGGCGTCCGCGCCGCCGATGTCTGCGCCATCCGCTCCATCCGCCCGGCCCGGCGCAGTCGAGCAGGGCGCTGCCGCGTCGCGCCCCGAGCCCTTGCTGCAAACCTTGCAGTCGCTTTGGCACGAATTACCGGGCCTGCTGAACGACCGCGTCGAACTGCTGACGCTCGAGCTGCAGCGCGCTGGCATCGCGCTGGCGCAGATCGTGGCCCTGGTCATCGCTGCCGCCGTCCTGGGCGTCACGGTCTGGCTGGTGCTGTGGGGCGGCATCGTCGCGGCGCTGGTGGCCTCGGGCCTGGCTCTGCCGTGGGCGCTGGGCGCGGCGCTGGGTGTCAACCTGCTGGCCGCCTGGTTGGCGGTGGCCCGCGTGCGCGCCCTGCTGCCGCAACTGCGCCTGCCGGGCACGAGGCGCCACCTGATGTTGAGTCCTTCAGCACAACCCCGGTCCGTTCCGCCGGACCCCCGCAGCCTTGAACGCCACAACTTCACCCCTGCCGGCCAGCCTACTGCGCGCTGAGTCCGACGACCACAGCCTCGACGCGCGCATCCTGCGGACCGAGCAGCGCCTCATCGCGCGCGAGGAGAACCTACGCCGCGGCGTGTCGACGCTGGCCGTCGGGCTGCCGCTGGCCGAGCAGTTGCTGGGCCAGCGCCCGGCCGCGCCGCTGGTCACAGCGCTGCCGCTGCCGCTGTCGCACCTGAGCGGCACCTGGTACGAACTGGCGCGCATGCCAGGCCACGGCGCGCAGCCGGCCGCCCCTACTGTCGTGCAGCACAGGCTGCGCGGCGATGGCGGCTTCGACGTGCTGGAACGCGCGCCGGGCCCCGAACCGGGAAGCGGCGGGGCGCGGCTGCGCATCAGCCGCTGGCCCGAAGCGCTGCGCTGGCTGCCGCTGGCCTGGCGTGAGGAATGGGTGTTGCACCTCGACCCCGACGCCACCGAGCTGCTGCTGGGCAGCCCCGAGCGCGACGTGCTGCGGCTGCAGGGGCTGCTGGAGATCGCGCGCGACCAGGGTTACGCTGTCGAGCGCTTGCAGTTCACCGACGCGAGCTGACGGCGCGGGAGCCGGCCCATGGCCTGGTCTGAGGTGCTGGCGCTTTTGCAGTTCACGGTGTCGCCGCTGGAGCTGATGCTGCGCGGCTCGGTGGTCTACTGGTTGCTGTTCCTGCTCTT
>JANOJJ010000809.1:0-2346 GCA_031408155.1 Rubrivivax sp. | reverse complement strand
GGTCGGGTTTGGATCCGAGAATCTGCGCAACGGTGTTCATGAATCGCCTCTCGAAGGATCGTCGGGTGGAGCAAGGTCGGCGGCTTTGCTCGCCAAAGCGGTTGGAATGACATCCGACGCTTCTATCCATCGGCGGCTGTTCTACACCATGGCTCGATGCGGATGCATTGCCGGCGGCACTGCATCCATGGGTAAAGCATAGATGATCCTGCGGGTTCAACAGGCTTGGCGGTGGGCCGGTGCTCACCCGGCCGCTCGACGCGAGACCGTATGTCACCGCGTCATACCTGCGCACGAGTCTGCAGCCCAGTGCTGCTCTCACCCGCCGCTGGCGGCGCTCGCGTCTGGCAAGCTTGCGGCACCGGCTTTGGTCAATCGGCCGACGCTTCGAAGCTCGCCTGCCTTGCAGCCACGGCTACGTCAGCCAGCCTCGGGCCTTGACGTCGGCCAGCGTCAGGTCCAGACAACGCCGGATCAGGCCCAGCATCTCGTCGACCTGGCCGCGCGTGATGACCAGCGGCGGCGCGATGATCATGCGGTCACCCACGGCGCGCATGACCAGTCCCTCACGGAAGCAATGGCTGCGGCAGAGCATGCCGACTTCGAGCTCGTCGGGGAAGGCGCTGCGCAGGGACTTGTTCTTCACGAGCAGCAGCGCTCCCATCAGGCCACAGGTCTCGGCGTCACCCACCAGCGGATGACTGCTCAAGTCGGCAAACCCCTGGGCAAGTTGCGGGCCGACGTCGTCGTGCACATGGCGCACCAGATCGAGTTGCTGGATCAACCTGATGTTGGCCAGGCCCACCGCACAGGCCACGGGGTGGCCGGAATAGGTGTAGCCATGCGCGAACTCGCCGCCCTGGTCGACCAGCACGCGCGCGACCCGGTCACCGACCATCACCCCGCCCAGCGGCACGTAGCCGCTCGTCACGCCCTTGGCGAAGGTCATCAGGTCGGGTCTGAAGCCCAGCGTCTGGCAGCCGAACCAGTGGCCGGTGCGGCCAAAGCCACAGATCACTTCGTCGCTGACCAACAGGATGCCGTAGGCGTCGCAGATTCGCTGCACCTCGGGCCAATAAGTGGCCGGCGGGATGATCACGCCACCGGCGCCCTGGATCGGCTCGCCGATGAAGGCGGCGACCCGGCCCGGGCCGACGTCGAGGATCTTCTCTTCCAGCCAACCCGCGGCCACGTGGCCGAACTCGTCCTTCGACATCGACCGCCCATGCGTCCACCAGTACGGCTGTTCGATATGCACGATGCCGGGGATCGGCAACCCGCCCTGCGCGTGCATGCCGCTCATGCCGCCGAGTGACGCGCCGGCCATCGTCGAGCCGTGGTAGGCGTTGTTGCGGCTGATGATGACCTGGCGCTCGGGCTGGCCCAGGATGTCCCAGTAGCGGCGCACCATGCGCACCACGGTGTCGTTGCCTTCCGAGCCCGAGCCGCTGAAGAACACATGCTGGAACTGCGGCGGCGTCACCACCGCCAGCAGCTCGGCCAATTCGATCGCCGGTGGCGTGGCGGTCTGGAAGAAGGCGTTGTAGAAGGGCAGCTCCTTCATCTGCTGCGTGGCCGCGTCGACCAGCGCCTGCTGGCCGTAGCCGACGTTGACGCACCACAGCCCGCTCATCGCGTCCAGCATCCTGTGACCGTCGTTGTCCCACAGGTAGATGTTGTCGGCGCGCGTGATGATGCGCGCACCTGTCCTGGCCAGGCCCTGGTGGTCGGTGAAGGGATGCAGGAAGTGGGCTGCATCGGCGGCTTGCCAATCCTGGGTGCTTCGGTGGATCGTCATGGCAGGCGGCTCAAACATGCAGCAGGAGATGCTCGCGCTCCCACGGCGAGATGACCTTCATGAACTCGGCGTACTCGATCTCCTTGACCTCGCTGTAGACCGTGATGAAGCCCGCACCCAGCACCTCGGCCAGGTCGGCTTCAGCGCGCAGCAGGCCGAGTGCCTCGCTCAGGCTGCGCGGCAGTTGGAAGTCGCCCAGGTAGGCGTCGCCCTTGCACTCGGGCGTCGGCTCGAGCTTGTGCTTGATGCCGAGATAGCCGCAGGCCAGTGTGGCGGCCAGCGCCACGTAGGGGTTGGCGTCGGCGCCGATCACGCGGTTCTCGACCCGCCGCGCAGCGGGTGCTGCCAGCGGCGAGCGGATGCCCACGGTGCGGTTGTCGATGCCCCACTGGATGTTGATCGGTGCCGCCGTGAAGCGCGACAGCCGGCGGTAGCTGTTGACGTAAGGCGCGAACAGCGCCATCGCCGCCGGGATGTACTTCTGCAGGCCGCCGATGTACCAGAAGAACTCCTTGGTCGGCGTGCCGTCCTCGTGGCTGAAAATGTTC
>JANOJJ010000787.1:0-1755 GCA_031408155.1 Rubrivivax sp. | reverse complement strand
GGTGGCTGAGCGAGCGGCGCAGCTCGTTCTTCAGGTAATGCACCACCGCCCCCGCCGCGCCGATTGCCGCCGGCAGATCGCCGCAGCCAAAGCCGTCGAGCGACTGCACTTTGAAATGCTCGCGCAGGGTGAAGTACGCCTGATCGAGCAGGAAGGTGTAACCATCGCGCAGCACGAGACCGCGGATGTCTTTGTAGAGTCCGGCCTGTTCTTCGCTAACCAGCACTTCGCTCGGCTGCACGCGTGCGAGTTCGTCGAACTGTTCGCCGACATGCAGGCCCAGGGCTATGTGCGCTTTCGCGTCAACGGCGCGGTGGTCGAAGCCGATGCGCTACCCGCGCTGAAGAAGTCCGAAAAGCACGACATCGACGTCGTGATCGACCGCCTGCGCGTCAGACCGGACATGAAGCAGCGCCTGGCCGAGAGCTTCGAAGCCGCGCTGCGCATCGCCGAAGGGCGCGTGATCGCGCTCGAACTGGCGGGCGACGTGGGCGGCGACGCCAGCGAACGAACGCATCTGTTCAGCAACCGTTTCGCCTGCCCGGTGTGCAGTTATGCGCTGTCGGAGCTGGAGCCGCGGCTGTTCTCCTTCAACTCGCCGGTGGGCGCCTGCCCGCAGTGCGACGGGCTGGGCCAGGTGACGGCGATTGACCCCGAGCGCGTGGTCGCTTTCCCCAGCTTGAGCCTGGCCTCGGGCGCGATCAAGGGCTGGGACCGGCGCAACGCCTACACCTTCAGCCAACTTGAAAGCGTGGCCCAGCACTATGCCTTCGACATCGAGACGGCGTTCGAATCGCTGCCCAGGCAGGCGCAGCAGCTGGTGCTGCACGGCTCGGGCGACGAGCCCATCGAGTTCATCTACCGCGCTGTAGGGGCCAACGGCCGCACGCGCGTCGTCAAGCGCCAGCACCCCTTCGAAGGCATCGTTTCAAGCTTCGAGCGCCGTTACCGCGAGACCGATTCACCGGCCATCCGCGACGAGCTGTCGCGCTACCACGCAGCGCAGCCCTGCCCCGGCTGCAAGGGCGCGCGGTTGCGGCGCCAAGCCTGCCATGTGCTGCTCGACCAGAAGGGCGGTGCGGCCACCGGCCAACGCGGCAAGCCCATCTACGAGGTCGAGGGCGCGACTCTGGCCGACGCGCTGGCCTACTTCGACGCCTTGCAGCTCGAAGGCGCGCGGGCCGAGATCGCCGACAAGGTGGTGCGCGAGATCCGCTCGCGGCTGCGCTTCCTCAACGACGTCGGCCTGCCCTACCTGAGCCTGGACCGCAGTGCCGACTCGCTGTCGGGCGGCGAGGCGCAGCGCATCCGCCTGGCGTCGCAGATCGGCAGCGGCCTGTCGGGCGTGATGTATGTGCTGGACGAGCCCAGCATCGGGCTGCACCAGCGCGACAACGCGCGCCTGATCGGCACCCTGCGCCGGCTGCGTGACCTCGGCAATTCGGTGCTGGTGGTCGAGCACGACGAGGACATGATCCGCGCCGCCGACCACGTAATCGACATGGGTCCGGGTGCCGGCGTGCATGGCGGGCAGGTGATCGCCGAAGGCACGCCCGAAGCAGTGGCGGCTAACGCCGAGTCGCTGACTGGCCGCTACCTGGCGCAGGTGCTGCGCATCGCGGTGCCGGCGCAGCGCCGCCGCGCGGCCGGCGGCGACCAGGCCATCACCATCGTCGGTGCGCGCGGCAACAACCTCACCGGTGTGGACGTCGCCTTTCCGGTGGGGCTGCTGACCTGCGTGACCGGCGTGTCGGG
>JANOJJ010000770.1:0-1506 GCA_031408155.1 Rubrivivax sp. | reverse complement strand
CCGTCGGCACCGAAGCTCTTGTCGAGCTGGAAGATCTGCGTGGTGGGCACGCCGTTGGCATTCCAGACCACCCAGGTCTCGACCGTGGTCGCTGCGCACTGGATGTCGCCCGACGCGATGGCCAGGTGGCGGTCCTTCTGCGCGATCTTCTTGATGCTGACGTCGAGGCCGTGTTTCTTGAACAGCCCGGCTTCACGGGCCAGGGTCAGCGGGGCGAACCCGGTCCAGCCCGAGATCCCGATCGCCACCTTGGTATCTTGGCCTTGGACGCAGCATGCCACTGCCGCTAGAGTCACGGCCGCAACAAGTTGTTTCATGATTCGATTCCTTAGTACGTGGGGACGGCACAGTTAGGGCTGGCAGTATGAGAGCTGGCAAACCTCACTCGGGCCACTCGGGCCACTCGGGCCACGCTGACCACGCGGGCCACGCTCCCAGGCGACCGCCGGCGGCGACCTGCTGCCGGCACACGAAATGCTGCTCAAGGTGACCCGGCACGACGTCCTGTAGCGCCGTCACGCCGGCACCCACAGCGGCGGCATGTCGGGCCGGCCGCGGAAGATGCCGCCCAGCGCGCCGTTGCCGATGCGCGCGGCCGCGGCCTCGATGTCGTGTGCCAGCGAGCGGTCGCTCATCATCGCCGGGCTGAAGTCACGCAGCAGGGCGTGCGCCGACTCCAGCGCGGGTGAGCTAGCCAGCGGGCGCAGGAACTCGATGCCTTGCGCCGCGGCCAGCCACTCGATGGCCAGGATGCGCGCCACGTTGGCGATCATCGGCTGCAGCCGGCGTGCCGCGAAGGTGGCCATGCTGACGTGATCTTCCTGGTTGGCGCTGGTCGGCAGGCTGTCGACGCTGGCCGGGGTGGGCCAGCGACTTGTTCTCGCTGGCCAGCGACGCCGCCGTCACGTGCAGGATCATGAAGCCGCTGTTCAGCCCGGCATTGGGCGTCAGGAACGGCGGCAGACGTGAGACGTTGGCGTCGATGAGCATCGCGATGCGGCGCTCGGCGATCGCGCCCACTTCGGCGATCGCGTTGGCCATCGCGTCGCAGGCCAGGGCCAGCGGTGCCGAGTGGAGGTTGCCACTGCTGATCAGATCGCCCCCTCAGCGGCCTGCGGCCGCCTCCCCCCCAGGGGGGCGACGCTGGCGGCCCGGCAGAGCCGGATCCGCGGCGTCCGCTTGCAGGCCCGCGCTGGTCTCATTCGTGAACACCAGCGGGTTGTCGGTCACCGCATTCGCTTCGCGTAGCAGCACCAGCGCGGCGTGGCGCAGTTGGTCCAGGCAGGCGCCCACCACCTGCGGCTGGCAGCGCAGGCAGTACGGGTCCTGCACGCGGTCGTCGCCGTCCAGCATCTGGCTTTGCCTGTGCTGGACACCGCCCTCGGGGGGCGACCGGCGCGCAGCGCCAGGCTCGGGGCCCTTCAAGTGGCTTTGCCGGATCGCGCTGCCGGCCAGCAAGGCGCGGTAGTACACCGCCACGTCGATCTGGCCCGGCTGGCCGCGCAG
>JANOJJ010000755.1:0-3476 GCA_031408155.1 Rubrivivax sp. | reverse complement strand
AGCGCGCCGTCGCTGATCCGCAGCGTCACGGTGCGGACGTAGACATTGAGCTTCCCCGATTCGCAGCGAACGTCGGCGGGATGTACGTGAATTTGATGCCGGTCTGCTGCTCGATGGCGACGGTGATGATCTGGTCTTCCTGCTTCGAACCCGTGCCGCCCATCTTGAACTTGCTCGCGCCCGCTGCCTTGACGGCGGCAATGTATTCCGTGGCCGTCTTGTAGGGCGCTTCGGCGTGGACCCAGAGCACGAACTGGTCGAGCGCCATCATGCTCACCGGGGTCAATTCCTTCCAGTTGAAGGGCACACCGGTGGCCAGCGGCGTCGTGAACAGGTTGGACAGCGTGATGACGATCTTGTGTGGGTCGGCCTTGGCCTCCTTGATCGCCAGAAAGCCCTCGGCACCTGCGCCACCGGCCTTGTTGACGACGACCACCGACTCCTTCATCAGCTTGTGCTTGACGACGATGCCCTGGATCAGGCGTGCCATCTGGTCGGCACCACCGCCCGTACCCGCCGGCACGACGAACTCAACCGGCTTGCTGGGCTCCCACGCCATCGCCAGCGGTGCCGCCGACAGTGCGGCCGCTGCCAGCAGCGACGACGCTGCGAGGCCGATCGGACTGCGGATGCTGAGTTTTCCTACGTTGTTCATCTTGTCTCCTGGTGCTGGGTTTTCGGTTCAAGAACGAGGCCTGTCGCGATCGCTCCGACGACGCAGCCTTTCGGCGCCGGTCCCTCGCGAGAGCAAGGAAATCGGCACCGTCGCAGGTCCTCGAGGGGTCGGATGCGCTTGTTCTTCGATGCGCGCCGATGGTCAAACGCTGGCAAGAAAAAATGATTGACCGCTGTCAATTTTCTGAAAATTGCAGCCGCTATCGGCGTCTGCAGCCGCCTTGATCAACACTTTCTGCAAAGGCGGCGCGACACGGGCCTTGCCGGACCTGTATACGTCGAAGTCGGGTCGCTCCCTGCCCTGGTTTTCCAGTAGGCAGCGGTCGCGCCAGACCGTGCGCCGACTGCAGGCTGGCTTCAAATGCTGCAAGCATCCGGGCCTGGCGCTTCGGGCTCGGCCTCGGAGTGCCCGCCAGCCCAGCCCCGGGTCAGCGGCTTTCGAATCCCGGCACCGTCACCTCGCACAGGATGCCCTTGCCGCCGTTGTCCAGCCATTGCACGCTGCCACCGAGTGCGCGCACGCGCTTGCGCACGCCGCCCAGGCCCAGCCCGTGCGTCCACGCCTGAGGGTCGCCGCCCTTGCCGTCGTCGGCCACGCGCAAGATGAAGGTGCCGCCTTCGAGCTGCAGGCTCACGTCCACGCGCGAGGCCTGGGCGTGATAGATCGCGTTGCTGACCAGTTCGCGCAGGATGCGCGTCAGGCCCGACCACTGGACCACGCTCAGGGCCACGTCGCGGTCGGACTTGAAGTTCCAGCCAAAGCGCAACCGCGCTGCCGACAGGCGATGCGACAGGTCGGCCTTCCATTCGCCGGCGGCGTGCGACAGGTGGTGGTTGGTGGCCGCCAGCCCGCGCGTCAGTGTCTTCAGGTCCTGCAGCGTGTGGCGGATGTACTCCTCCATCTCGCGGTCGCCGGCCTTGTACATCAACGTCAGCAGGCGGGCGCCGATGTCGTCGTGCAGGTCCTGCGCGATGCGCTGTCGTTCTTCGGCGCGGCCTTGCTCGACCGCGCGGTCATAGGCCACGGCGCGGCAGACCTGGTCGACCACACGCTCGGCCAGGCGCGCGTCGTCGTGCGTGAAGATGCGCTTGCCGCGGCTGGCGTGGCGCATCACCAGCACCTGGTTGAGGTCGGTCGGACCGGCCTCGCCTGGCAGTGGCACGTACAACGCCGAGCCGGCACCGACCACGCGTGCCGCCGCCAGTCGGCGCGGCAGGGTTTGCGTCTCGAGCGGCTCGAACAGGTCGTGCAGCAGTGCGGACAGCAGCCGCGCAGCCTGTTCGGGGCTGTCCTGCACCTCGCGCGCCACCCGGTACAGCTGCTCGAACGTGCGCTCGGTGGTCAGCACGCTGGCGCCCACCATCTGGTTCAGGATCCACTGCCGGGCTACGACGTAGACCGCCAGCGCCAGGCCCATCGCCAACGTCAGCGAAGCCACCGGGCCGAGCGAGAACAGCGCGACGAAGATCAGCGTCAGCGACGTAACCACGGTGCCGATGCCGGCCAGCAGCGCGAACTCGCGCAGCACCCGCCGCGAGCGCGACAGGAACGGCACCAGCAGCAGCAGCGAGGCCAGGAACAAGTACCAGATCAGCGCGCCGACGACGGCCATGCCCGGTGCGGCGCCTGGCAGTCGGTGGGTGGCCACCACCGCCAGCGTGACCAGGGCCAGCGTGGCCACCGAGATGTAGGTGAAGCGCCGCATCAGGGCCGCGAAAGGATTGGCCTCGATGCGGTACGACCAGGCGATCACCGCGGTGGCCAACGCACCCAGGCCGACCACCACCGCCTGGGTGCCGGCCCACAGGCGCGGCATCGAGCCGCTCAGCGCCGGTACTGCCCACAGCAACGCCAGGCCGCAGGCTGCCAACACCACCGTGCGTGCGTGCGGCACGCGGCGTGGGTGCAGGGCAAAGGCACAGACGGCCGCGGTGGCAGTGATCACGTCGAGCGACAGGCGCAGGTACAAGTCGAGCGCGGCAAAGCCCAGCGGCTGTCCGATGCCGCGCGACGGTTCGGCCGCGATCAGCAACAGGTTGAGTGACTGGCACCAGGCCATCAGCGTGTACAAGGCGTTGCGCCCATTGGGACGCAGCAGCAGCACCGCCGTGCCGATCAGATAGAGCACCAGCGCAAACCCGGTCAGTGGCCAGAACGACAGGCCCAGGCCGCTGTAGCCGCGCACCGGCGTGGCCACTTCGAGCGCGCTGCCGTCGGTGAAACTCAGCTCGACGCGATCGTTGGCCAGCAACCGCGCCAGGTGGTCCTGTAACTGCAGATAGCGTTCGCGCCGGGCATCGTCGACCAGCCAGCGCGCGCTGCGCTGCAGCGCCAGCTCGCCCAGCTGCAGCGGCGCCTGGCCGTCGACGGAGATGCTGTCGAGCGTGCGGCCAGCGATTGCACCGAGCTCGTCGATCGGACTCGAAATCAGCGTCAGCTGCCCGCGTGCGGTGGGTTGCCAGACGGCGTCGAGGTGCGCACTGGTGGCCAGGGCGCGCATGACCGCGAACACGACCACGCAGCCGAGCAGCGCCGCCAGCACCAACGCACGCAGCCGCCAGCCGATCCAGCGCTGCGGTTCGCGCCGCTCGAGCGACAGCTCGAAGGCGCTGGCGTCGAAGGTCGAGTCGGCGCCCGGGATCAGCGTCTGGGCAGCGGCGGCGGAGGCCGCCGGCGCTGGCGTGGCGGCCACGGCGCGGCCGCTTCAGTCGGCGCCGTGCAACGGCATCAGACCAGGCCTTGCTTGCTGGCCAGTACCGCTGCTTCGGCGCGACTGGAGACGTTGAGCTTCTTGTAGATG
>JANOJJ010000745.1:0-18867 GCA_031408155.1 Rubrivivax sp. | reverse complement strand
GCCAGGGCCTGAGCCTGGCCGGTGGGCTGGAGCTGATGCTGGCCTGCGACGTGGTCTTCGCCGCCCGCGACGCCCGCTTCGGTGACCAGCATGCGCAGTTCGGTCTCATCCCGGGCTGGGGCGGCAGCCAGCGCCTGCCACGGTTGATCGGGCTGCGCCGGGCGCTGGACCTGTTCTATTCGGCGCGCTGGCTGTCGGCCGACGACGCGCGCGCCATCGGACTGGTCAACCATGTCTGCGCGCCCGAGCGCCTGCTCGACGAGGCTATGGCCTATTGCCAGCAGCTCGCAACCCGCAGCCGCGGCGGCCTGGCCTTGATGAAGCGGCTGGCGCGGCAAGGCCTGGAAGGCACGCTCGACCAGGGCCTGGCACTGGAAGAAGAGTTGGCCGTGCCGGCCCTGCTGACCGACGACGTGACGGAGGGCTTGGCCGCCTTCGAGGCGCGGCGCAAACCGGTGTTCGGCGCGTGACGGCTGGCATCGGGTGAGCGCCACGGTGTCGCACCTGTCGACCCACAGCGCCGACTTCGCGGCCAACCGCGCCGTCAACGAAGCGCTGGCGGCCGAGTTGCATGCGCGCCGTGCGCTGGCGCGAGCCGGCGGCCCCGACAAGGCACGGCACAAGCACCTGGCGCGCGGCAAGCTGCTGCCGCGCGATCGCATCGACGCCTTGCTCGACGCCGGTTCGCCCTTTCTCGAACTGGCCACGCTGGCCGGCGACGGGCTGTACGACGGGGTGCCGCCCGGTGCGAGCCTGATCACCGGCATCGGCCTGGTCGAAAGCCGGCCCTGCATGGTGATCGCCAACGACGCCACTGTGAAGGGCGGCACCTACTACGGCATGACCTGCCGCAAGCATGTGCGCGCGCAGCAGGTGGCGTGGGAGCATCGCCTGCCCTGCATCACGCTGGTCGACAGCGGCGGCGGCTTCCTGCCCGACATGGCCAGCATCTTCCCCGACCGCGGGCAATTCGGCACCGTGTTCGACAACCTGGTGCGCATGTCGGCCGACGGCCTGCCGCAGATCGCGGTGGTGATGGGCCCGTGCACCGCCGGCGGCGCCTACATCCCGGCGCTGTGCGACCAGAGCGTGATCGTGCGTGGCCAGGGCTTCATGTACCTGGGCGGGCCCGAACTGACCTTCGCCGCCACCGGCGAACAGGTCGACGCCGAAAGCCTGGGTGGCGCGCTGATGCACAGCAGTGTCAGCGGCGTCACCGACCACATCGCCGAGAACGACCGCCATGCGCTGGCCATCACGCGCGAGCTGATGCGCGACCTGCCGCGGCCGGCCGCACCACGCTGGCAGCGCGAAACGCCATTGCCGCCGCGGCACGACCCGCGCGAGATCGCCGGCATCGTCAGCCGCGACTCGAGGATCCCGACCGACACCCGCGAGATCCTGCTGCGCCTGCTCGATGACAGCCGCTTGCAGGAATTCAAGCCGCTGTACGGCGACACCCTGTTGACCGGCTTCGCGCACCTGCATGGCCACCCGGTGGGCATTCTGGCCAACCAGGGCGTGCTGTTGACCGAGAGTGCGCTCAAGGCGGCGCACTTCATCGAGCTGTGTTGCCAGCGCGACATCGCGCTGGTCTTCCTCAGCGACGTCTCCGGCTTCATGGTCGGCCGCGCGGCCGAACAGGGCGGCATTACCAAGGCCGGCGCCAAGATGATCACCGCGATGGCCTCGGCCAACGTGCCGAAATACTCGGTCAACATCGGCGGCTCCTACGGCGCGGGCTACCTGGCGATGTGCAGCCGGCCCTTCAACCCGACCGCAGTGTTCGCCTGGCCGAACGCGCGCGCGGCGATCATGGGGCCCGAACAGGCCGCCACCGTGCTCGCCCTGGTGCGGCGGCAGGCGCTGCAAGCCGAAGGGCGTGACTGGTCGGCCGAAGATGAAGAAGCCTACCGGGAGCCGATCCGACGCATCTACCTGGACTTCCAGCAGGTCCGCAACTTCGCCGCCAACCTGTGGGTCGACGACATCCTCGACCCGCCCGAGACGCGCGACACGCTGGGCCTGCTGCTCGAGCTGGCTTCGCGCACACCGGCCCGGCCGACGCCGTTCGGCGTCTTTCGCTTCTGACGAAGCCGCGATGCAACGCCTGCGCAAGCTGCTGATCGCCAACCGCGGGGAGATCGCCTGCCGCATCGCGCGCACGGCGCGTCGGCTGGGGCTGGCGGTGGCGACCGTGCATTCCGACGCCGACGCCGGCGCGCTGCACGTGCGGTCGATCGGCGAGTCGCATCGGCTCGGCGGTGCGCCGGCGAGCGAGAGTTACCTCGCCATCGACGCCGTTGTCGACGCTGCGCGCCGCGCCGGCGCCGACGCGATCCACCCCGGCTATGGCTTCCTGTCCGAGAACGCCGCCTTCGTGCGTGCGGTCGAAGCCGCCGGCCTGGTCTTCGTCGGCCCGCGCGCCGAGACCATCGAGCGCCTGGGCGACAAGGCCAGCGCCAAACGCGAGGCCGCGCGCCTGGGCCTGCCGGTGGTGCCTGGCAGCGACGGCGGCCTGACTGATCCGGCCGCGCTGGCTGCGCTGGTGCGGTCCATGCCCTTGCCGGTGCTGCTGAAGGCGGTGGCTGGCGGCGGCGGCCGCGGGATGGCGGTGATTGCGTCGCTCGACGGCCTGGACGCGCGCATCGACAGCGCGATGCGCGAGGCCCGCAACGCCTTCGGCAACGGCGAACTGATCGTCGAGCGCTACCTGCCGCGCGTGCGCCATGTCGAGGTGCAGATCGCAGGCGACGGTCGCGGCCACGCGATCCACCTGTTCGAGCGCGAGTGCACGCTGCAGCGCCGCCACCAGAAGCTGATCGAAGAAGCGCCCTCGGCCGGGCTGCCGCAGCCGCTGCGCGAGGCCTTGTGCAGCGACGCGCGCCGGCTGGCCGCAGAGCTGCACTACCGTGGCCTGGGCACGGTGGAGTTCATCCTCGCCGCCGGCGTGCACCACTTCCTGGAAGTCAACCCGCGGCTGCAGGTCGAACATCCGGTGACCGAAGCGGTGACCGGACTGGACCTGGTCGAACTGCAACTGCGCATCGCCGACGCTGAGCGGCTGCCGCTGACCCAGGACGAGGTGCGCTGCCAGGGCCATGCCTTCGAAGCCCGGCTGTGCGCCGAGGACACGGGCGCCGGCTTCCTGCCGTCCACCGGGCGCGTCGTCGCGCTGCAATGGCCCACCAGCAGCCTGCGTGTGGACGCCGGCATCGCCAGCGGCGACGAGGTCACGCCGTTCTACGACTCGATGCTGGCCAAGCTCATCAGCCATGGCGACACGCGCGAGTCGGCGCGCCAGCAACTGATCGCCGGCCTGCAGCAGGTGGTGCTGCTGGGCCTGAGCCACAACGCCGGCTTGCTGCAGCAGATGCTGCAGTGGCCGGAGACGGCAGACGCCAGTTTCCACACCCGGCTGGTCGACGAGCGGATAGCGGCGCTGTCGGCAAGCGCTGCCGACGACCCGCCACTGCCACAACTCGCGGCGGTGGCACTGGCCTGGCTGCAGGCGCAGCGTGCGCAAGCAGCGGCGCTGGGCTGCTGGGGCCAATGGAGCGGCTTCACCGGCTGGCGTGCCAGCGCCGATGCGGCGCCGTCGAATGCACCGGCGCTGCTGCTGCGCCACGCCGGCCAGCAATGGCCGGTGCGGCTGGGGCCGCTGCAGCGTGACGGTACGCTGGCCGTGGCGGTGGGCGACTGGCCCGCGCAGCGCCTGCGCCTGGACGCGCTGGACGGCGACGAGCGGCTGCTGCGCAGCGAACGGGAGAGCTGGCGCCTGACGCTCAAACCGGGCCTGGCAGGCCGCTGGCTGGTCGCCGCTGGCGCAGCGGCGCACGAGATCGAGGCCCTGCCCTGGGTCGGCGGTGTGGCGGTGGCGGCGCCGCCCGGTGGCGAGTTGCGCGCGCCGATGATGGGCAAGGTGGTCGCGCTGCATGCAACCGTGGGCGACGCGGTGACCAGTGGGCAGACCGTGATCGTGCTCGAATCGATGAAGATGGAGCTGCACCTGCAGGCACCCTTCGATGCCACGCTGACCGACCTGTGCTGCAGCGTGGGCACGATGGTGGAACGCGGCGCAGTGCTGGCGGTGGTGGCTGCAGCCGAGGCAACATGACATTGCGCAGCGGCGCCCTGCGGGCAGGTTGAAGGAGACACCCGATGGAATGCCTCAACGAGATGCTCAGCCGCAACGCCCGCCTGCTGGCGAGCAGCCGTTCATCGTGACCGACGCGGAGTCGATCAGCTACGCCGAGTTCAACCGTCGCGCCAGCCGACTGGCCCATGTGCTGGCTTCGCTGGGGGTGCACAAGGGGCAGCCGGTCGGCCTGTACCTGCCCAGCGGCGCGCTGCTGGCCAGCGGCTACTGGGCCTGCCAGAAGCTCGGCGCCATCCCTGCGCCGATGAGCGTGATGTACCGCGACACCGAGATCGCCGACATCGTGGCGCGCACCGGCATGCAGGTGATGCTGACCGACGCCACCACCTTCCCGTTTGCCCGTCTGCTGCGCGAACGCACGCCCAGCCTGCTGCACATCCTGCTGGCCGCTGCCACGGCGGACGATGGCCTGGCGCTGGAACCGCTGCTGGCGCAGGCCAGCGACAGCATCGCCGACACGCCCTGTGAACCCGGCGACACGGCGGCGCTGTTCTTCACCTCCGGCACCACCGGCGCAGCCAAGGGCGCGATGCACTCGCAACTGAGCCAGCACTCGACGCTGCGCGACATGTTCGTCTACAACCGCTTCCGCTGGGCGCGCGAGGTGTTCCTCGGCGCGTTGCCCTTGTTCAACAACTTCGGCGCCACCTGCAAGATGAACCTGTGCATCTATGCCGGCGGCACCCTGGTGCTGCACCAGCGCTGGGACACGCGCCGGGTGCTCGACGCCATCCGCCAACAGCACGTGAGCTTCCTCGCCGGCACGCCGACGATGTTCGTCTACCTGTGCAACGAGTTCGACCCGACGCGTGACGACCTGAGCTCGCTGCGGCTGGCCGTGACCGGCGGCGCGCCGGTGCCGATGGGCATCCTGCAGCAGTTCGAAGCCAAGTTCGGCGTGCGCCTGGTGCAGATCTACGGCGCCACCGAATCCACCGGCTACAACACCGGTGAACCGCTGATCGGCGTGCGCAAGCTGGGCTCGGCCGGCACGCCGATCGGCAGCTCGACCATCACGATCGTCGACGACAACGGCCGCGCCCTGAGCGCGGGCGAACGCGGCGAGGTGCTGATCGGCGGCGACTGCATCGGCAAGGGTTACTGGCACGACGCCGAGGCTTCGGCCAAGGCCTTCACGCCAGCCGGCTGGCTCAGCGGCGACATCGGCACTCTCGACGACGAAGGCTACCTTTTCATCGTCGACCGCAAGAAGGACCTGATCATCTGCGGCGGCTTCAACATCTATCCGCTGGAGGTCGAGGACCTGCTCTACAAACACCCGGCGGTGGCGGTGTGCGCACTGGTGGGCACGGTCGACGACGTGAAAGGCGAAATCCCGGTCGTGGTGGTGGTGCCCAAACCCGGCCACGTCGCCGGGCCGGCACTGGCCGCCGACATCACGGCCTTTGCACGCGAGCACATCGCGGCCTACAAGGCGCCGCGGCGGGTGTACTTCATCGACCAGATGCCACAGGGCCCGTCGGGCAAGATCCTCAAACGCGAGCTGCGCGCGCGCATCGCCGATGGCCAGCTGCAGGCAACCGACTGAACAGAACGAAGGACTTCAGATGAACCCCCGATTCAGCGCTCGCACCGCGCTCGTCAGTGGTGCCGGCGGCCCGATGGGCGCCGCGGTGGCGATGCGGCTGGCCGCCGAAGGCGCTGCGCTGGTGCTGACCGACATCTCGGCCCGGCGGCTGCAGGCCAGCGTCGACGCGGTGCAGACGGCCCACCCCGGCTGCGCCGTGCTGGCGCACCGCGGCAGCGTGCTCGCGCTGGCCGAGGTCGACGCCCTGGTGCAGGCGGCGCAGGCGCGGTTCCCGGCCATCGACGTGCTGATCAACATCGTCGGCGGCGTGCGCGGCGAGCTCGCGGCGGCGCTGCTGACGATGCCCGAGGAGCGCTGGGACAGCACTTTCGAGCTCAACCTCAAGGGTATCTTCCACCTCGTGCGCGCGCTCGCGCCGGGCATGCGCGAGCGCCAGTACGGGCGCATCGTCAACATCTCGTCGGTGACCTTCGGCGGCGACGCGATGCAGCCCGAATACGGCGCCGCCAAGGCCGCCGTGGCGTCGATCACGCGCTCGCTGGCGCTCGAACTGGCACCCCATGTCAGCGTCAACTGTGTGGCGCCGGGGCTGATCGCGACCTCGGTGCTCGAGCGCGTGGACGCCGCCTTCCGCCAGTCCTACATCGACCGCACGCCGCTTGGCCGCTTCGGCCGGCCGGACGAGATCGCCGCCGCGGTGGCCTTCCTGGCCAGCGACGATGCGTCCTACATCACCGGCGCCATACTGCCGGTGTCGGGCGGCATCTGGCCCGCGCTGTGACGCCCCGTCCTTTGCATCCCGCCCCACAACACCTCTGGAGACATCGATGAAGACATTCACCAACACCCTCTTCGCCTGCACCGGCGTGCTCGCGCTGCTCGGCGCCGCGCAGGCACAGGACGTGATCAAGCTCGGCGTCTCGGCCCCGATGTCGGGTGCTGCCGCGGTCTGGGGCCTGGGCATGGAGTGGCTGGCCAAGGAAGCGGCCAAGCAGGTCAACGAGTCCGGCGGCGTCAAGGTCGGCGGCAAGAGCTACCGCTTCGAGGTCGTGGCCTACGACAACAAGTACAACGCCGCCGAAGGCACCAAGGTCGCGCAGACGCTGCTCAACCGCGACGACATCCGCTACGTCGTCGGCAGCGTCGGCACCGCACCGGTGATGGCGCTGCAGTCGCTGTCGGAGCGCAAGGGCGCGCTGCTGTTCACCACCGCCTGGGGTTCGAGCATCAAGGGGCCGAACTTTCCGCTCACCTTCACGCAGATCAACACGCCGGCTGAGGTGATCCCGCCGCTGTACGGCTACGTCAAGCAGGAGAACCCCGCCATCAAGACGGTGGCGATGCTCAACCCGAACGACGCCACCGGCAAGGAAACCGAGGTCGTGGCACGCAAGATCTGGGAGTCGCTCGGCGTCAAGGTCGTCTCCAGCGACTGGTACGAACGCGGCACCACCGAGTTCCAGCCGATCGCGGCCAAGATCGTCGGCCTCAAGCCCGACGTGATCGATCTCGGCACGGCGCCGCCCGGAGACAGCGGCGTGGTCTTCAAGGAGATCAAGGTGCTGGGCTGGAACGGCGTCAAGGTGGTGCCGGCCGGTACCAGCGCCGAAGCCATGATCAAGATCGGCGGCGACTCGGTCGACGGCGTCTACATGGGCCTGTCGGCCGACTACGACGGCGCCCAGGCCACCGAGGTGCAGCGCAAGCTCAACAAGGGCCTGCGCGCGGCCCTGGGTGAGCCGATCAACGTGGTGCAGATCGGCGGCTACGACGCGGTGATGGCGCTCAAGGCCGGCATGGAAGCCGCCAACAGCCTGGAGCCGAAGGCGATTGCCGCCGCGCTGCCGAAGATTGTGTTCGATATCTCCTACGGCAAGACCGCGTTCGGCGCCAAGGACACCTACGGCTCGCCGCAGCACATGCTGCTGCCGGCCATCGTCACCCAGGTCAAGGGCGGCAAGCTGGTCGAGGTCAAGCGGCTGGTGCCGGCCGAACTGACTCGGCGCCTGGCCGAGAAGAAGTAGACCCCCGATGGGTGTCTACGTACAGCTACTGGTCAACGCGCTGCAGATAGGCGCGGTGTATGTGCTGTTCTCGCTCGGCCTGACGCTGATCTTCGGCGTCATGCGCATCGTCAACTTCGCGCATGGCGAATTCTTCTCGCTGGCCGCGCTGGTGATCGCGGTCAGCCTGCCCTGGCTGGTCGCCCAGGGCACACCGCTGGCGCTCGGCTTCGGGCTGGCCTGCGTGGCTGCGATGGCGGTGGTGCTGGGCCTGGGCCGGCTGCTCTACGAGTTCGGCTTCAAGCGCTTTCAGCGCGACATGATCGGCTCCTTCGTGCTGTCGATCGGCCTGGCGCTGCTGTTGCAGGGCCTGTTCATCGAGGTCTTCACGCCGGCCTCGCGCAAGCTGCCGACGCTGATCGACGGCACGCTGCGACTGTTCGGCGCCGGTATCACGTTGCAGCGCCTGCTGCTGTGCGGCGTGGCGCTGGCAGTGGCGCTGGGCATGACCTGGGCGATCTCGGCCACCCGGCTCGGCCTGGCCTTGCGTGCGGTGGCCGAGGACCATGAAGCCGCCATGCTGCAAGGCATGCCCTATCGCCGGATCGCGCTGGCCGGCTTTCTGATCGGCACGCTGCTGGCCGCGCTGGCCGGTGCGCTGCTGGCGCCGGTGGCGGTGATCAGCCCGACCATCGGCAGCGACTACCTGGTCAAGGGCTTCATCGCGGTGGTGATCGGCGGGCTGGGCAGCATCCCGGGTGCGATCGTCGGCAGCCTGCTGATCGCCACCATCGAGAGCGTCGGCGGTTATTACTTCGACCCGTCGCTGGCCACGATCGCGATGTTCGTCATCGTGATGGGCGTGCTGCTGGTGCGGCCGACCGGACTGATGGGCCATGCTGCGTAGCCGCGCCGCGCTGGTACTGCTATGCTTGGCGCTGCTGGCTGGCAGCCTGTTGGTCAAGAGCGCCTTCGTCTCGATGCTCTTGATCTGGCTGGCGATCAACGTGCTGCTGAGCGCGAGCTTTCGCTTCGTGCTGCTGATCGGTGAACTCAATTTCGCGATCGCCGGCTTCGTCGGCGTCGGCGCCTATGCCGCGGGCGCAGCAACCACCCTGCTCAAAGCGCCCTTCCCGCTCGCGCTACTGGCCGGCGCCGTGGCCGCAGGTGCGGTCAGCCTGGTCTTCGGCTTCGTCACGCTGCGCGTCAAGGGGCCTTACTTCCTGCTCATCAGCTTTGCCTTCACTGAAGTGCTGCGCCTGATCTACACCCAGATCAGCGCGATCGGAGGCAACTCGGGCATGGTCGGCATCTTCCCGCCGGCAGCACTTGCGCCTTGGTACCCGGCGCTGGTGATGGCGCTGGTGATCGCGCTGCTGGTGCTGCTGTACCGGCTCGAACAGTCCGACTTCGGCAAGATCCTGGTCGCCATCCGCAACAACGACCGCATCGTGCAGACGGTGGGCATCAACGTTCACCGCACCAAGGTCTGGTGCCTGGCCATCGCGTCGGGCGTGGCCGGGCTGGCCGGCGCGCTGCTGGCGCATGCCAACAACGTGATCAGCCCGGGCGACTTCGGCTTCCTGCTGGCGGTCTACACGCTGGCCTACCTGAAGGTCGGTGGCGAAGGCCACCTGCTGGGCGCCGCGCTCGGCGCCGTGCTGCTGACACTGCTGGCGCAATGGGCGCTGGGCTTTGGTGCCTACGAGCACGTCTTCTACGGCGGCGCCATCGTGCTGGCGGTGCTGCTGCTGCCGCTCGGGCTGTACGGACTGCCGCAGCAGTGGCGGCGGCGCGGCCTGGCGCGCGCGGGCGCGGCGCAGGCGCGGCGGCCATGACGGCAGCCGCCGCCGAAGCCCTGCTCGTGGTCACAGACCTGACGCGCAGATTCGGCGGACTCACTGCCGTGTCGAGGTTGAGCTTCGACGTGCGACGCGGCGAGATCCTCGGCCTGATCGGCCCCAACGGCGCCGGCAAGAGCACCACCTTCAACGTCATCAGCGGCTTGTACCGGCCGAGCGCCGGGCGCATCACGTTCGAAGGCGTGGACATCAGCGGCCACAGCCCCGACCGGATCTGCCGGCTGGGCCTGGTGCGCACCTTCCAGCACGACAGCGTGCTGCGCGACATGACGGTGCACGACAACATCCTGATCGCCACCATCAGCCAGCTGCACACGCGCGCCGAACGCGAGCAGCGCGTACACGAGACGGCCGACCTGCTGGGCCTGCGCGAGGTGCTGGATGAGATCGCGGGCTTGCTGCCGCACGGCCTGCAGCGCATGGTCAGCATCGCGATCGGATTCGCGCAGCGCTCCAAGCTGCTGTGCCTGGACGAGCCGTTGACGGGGCTCAACCCGATCGAGGTGGCCAGCACGCTGGCGATCTTTCGCCGCATCCGCAGCGAGTTCGGCAGCACGCTGCTGCTGGTCGAGCACAACATGAAGGCGGTGATGGAGATCTGCGAGCGCATCGTCGTGCTCGACCACGGCGAGTTCCTGGCCGAAGGGCGGCCCGACGAGATCAGCCGCAACGAGGCGGTGATCGCGGCTTACCTGGGGCACAAGAAGTGAGCCCGACCCTGCAGGTCAGGGGCCTGGTCGTGCGTTACGGTCCGGTGCCGGCGGTCGACGGCGTCGACTTCGAGCTCGAACACGGCAGCGTCACCACCATCGTCGGCTCCAACGGCGCCGGCAAGTCGACCATCATGAAGGCGCTGTCGGGCCTGGTGAAGCCCTACGCCGGCCAGGTGCACCTGTTCGGCGACGACGTGACCGGCTTCGAGCCCGACCTGCTGGTTCGTCGCGGGCTGTCGCTGGTGCCCGAAGGACGGCGCCTGTTCGCCAGCATGACGGTGGGCGAGAACCTGCACGCCGGCGCCTACAGCCGCATCGACAAGGCGGCGGTGGCGGCCGACCTGGAACGGGTGCTGGGCCACTTTCCGGCCCTGCGCGACCGGCTGAAGGCGCCGGCCGGCAGCTTGAGCGGCGGCCAGCAGCAGATGGTGGCGGTGGCACGGGCGCTGATGTCGGCGCCGCGCCTGCTGCTGCTCGACGAACCCACCATCGGCCTGGCGCCGGCCATCGTCGACACCATTGCCGACATCATCCGCAGCATTGCCGCCGGCGGCGTGGACGTGCTGCTGGTCGAGCAGAACGCAGAGATGGCGCTCGCGATCGCCGACCGGGCATTCATCCTCGAGCGCGGCCGCATCGTGATGGCCGGCCCCGCGGCCGAGCTCGCGCGCAGCGACGAAGTGCGCCGCGCCTACCTTGGCATTTGAGAGCACTGATGAAGCCGGCACCACAGTGTTATGCCCTCGGCCCGGCCCCGCTGCCGGGCGCCGATGCCTGGGTGGCGGAGATCGCCGACGCGGCGCAGACGCTGGCCCCCGGCCTGCCCACGCTGCTGCGGCTGCACGCGGCCGGCAGCGACGAATTCGGTGACGACCTGCTGGCGCTGCAGCGCAGCGACATCGCCGGCCTGGTGCTGCCCGGCGTTCGCGACATCGCCGATGTCTGCGCGCTGGTCGAGCGCTGCCTGCACGGGGTGCTGCCGGTGATCGACAACGCCCAGGCGCTGGACCAGGTGCGGGCGATCGCGCAGGTGCCGGGCGTAATCCGGCTGGTGTTCGACGCCGGTGCCCTGCAGCAGCAGCTCGGCATCGGCGATGAAGACGGGCTGCTCGCCTATCGGGCGCAGGTGGTGCTGGCCTCGCGCCTGGCCAGCCTGGCGCCACCGGTGGACGACAGCCGCCTGACGCCCGAGCGCGCACGCGGCCTGGGCTTCGGCGCGCGCTGCTGCCACAGCGCCGATGACATCCGTGCCACCCGCGCAGCCTTTGCCGCGCCGCCACCCTGACCCAACAGCCCACCCATGAACCCGCCCAGCACCCCGACTGCAGCCCCGACCTCGACCGACCGCTACCGCTCGGTGTTCCGACCCGGCCTGTTCGCCGGCCGCACGATGGTGGTCACCGGCGGCGGCAGTGGACTGGGCCGCTGCACCGTGCACGAGCTGGCCAGCCTGGGCGGGGACCTGGCGCTCGTCGGCCGCCAGCAGGCCAAGCTCGATGCGGTGGCCGCCGAGCTGGCGGCGATCTACCCCGAACGCGCGGCCGGCGTCAGCCTGCATGTGTGCGACATCCGCCACGAACAGGCCGTGCGCGATACGGTGGCTGCCATCGTGCAGCGCCACGGCCGCATCGACGGCCTGTTCAACTGCGCCGGCGGCCAGTACCCGTCGGCCTTGCGCGACATCACCGCCAAGGGTTGGGACGCGGTGGTGCGCAACAACCTGCACGGCACCTTTCTGTTCTCGCGCGAGGTCTACACGCAGTGGATGGAAGGCCATGGCGGCAGCATCGTCAACATGCTGGCCGACATCTGGGGCGGCCTGCCCGGCATGGGGCATTCGGGCGCGGCGCGCGGCGGCGTGCTCACCCTGACCGAGACGGCGGCCTGCGAATGGGGCCACTCGGGCGTGCGCGTCAACGCGGTGGCGCCGGGCTGGATCGCCTCCAACGGCATGGACCACTACGACGAGTCGTACCGCCAGGTGTTGCGCTCACTGCCCGGCAAGGTGCCGTTGCAGCGCTTCGGCACCGAGGCCGAACTGGCCGCGGCAGTGGTCTTCCTGCTCAGCGAAGCCTCGTGCTTCGTCAACGGCGCGGTGATCCGCGTCGACGGCGGCGTACCTACCGCGCGCCACAGCTGGACGCTGCCGCCAGCCAGCCAGACCCTGGTCTACCAGGGCTTTCCACAGTACCAACCGCCGACCATGCTCGGCCAGGACGCACCATGAGCCTCGCCCCCGGCACCGTCCGCCAGCGTTTCACCGGCCTGTCAGCCGGCGAGGACGAGGTGCTCGACCAGGCCGACCGATTCGCGCGCGAGGCGCTGTACCCGCTGTCGCGCCGCATGGACGACGAGGAATGGTGGCCGCCCGAGGTCTTCAAGCAGATCGGCGCCCAAGGCTACTTCGGCATCCCGGTGCCTGAGGCCTATGGTGGCGTCGGGCTCGACGTCTTTACCAGCGGCTTGGTGCTGCAGGCCTTCGGCCGCTGGAATCACGCGCTCGCCTTGAGCTGGGTGGCGCACGAGAACCTGTGCCTGAACAACCTCTACCGCAACGGCAATGAAGACCAGCGCCAGCGTTACCTGCCCGGCCTGTGCAAGGGCACGCTCACCGGCGCGCTGGGCCTGACCGAACCCGGCGCCGGCAGCGACGCGCTGGGCTCGATGCGCACCACCGCCACGCCCGGGGTGGACGGCGACGGCGAACATTACGTGCTCAACGGCAGCAAGATCTACATCACCAACGGCCCGGTGGCCGACGTGCTGCTGGTCTATGCCAAAACCGCGCGCGACCAGGGCGCCAAGGGCATCTCGGCCTTCATCGTCGAGAAGGACTTCCCGGGTTTCCGCGTGGCGCAGAAGCTCATCAAGATGGGCTACCGCGGCAGCCAGACCGGCGAGCTGGTGTTCGACAATTGCCGCGTGCCGGCGCGCAACCGCGTCGGCGACGAGAACCAGGGCGTGAAGATCGTGATGAGCGGGCTGGACCTCGAACGCGCGATGGTCGCGCCGCTGTGCCTGGGGATCGCCGAGCGCGCGCTGCAGATCAGCATCGACTACGCGCGCACACGGGTGCAGTTCGGACAGCCGATCGGCAACTTCCAGATGATTCGCGCCAAGCTTGCCGACATGTACGTCTGGGTCGAGTCGATGCGCCTGTTCACCTACCAGGCGCTGCGCGCCGCCAACGAGATGGAAGTCGGCGGCGGTGGCCGCGGCGAGATACACAAGATCACGGCCGCGTCGGTGATGTTTGCTGCCGACAATCTGAACAAGGTGCTCGACCAGGCGGTGCAGATCCACGGCGGCGCGGGCTACATCTGGGAGTCCGAAGTGAACCGTCTGTTTCGCGCCACCAAGCTGCTCGAGATCGGCGCCGGCACGACCGAGGTGCGCAAGATCATCATCAGCGAAGAACTGCTGCGCAACGCCTGAGCGGCGTTGCGCCCGGGCGGCCGGGCCCGTGGTCAGCGTCAGCTACGGCTGGCCGGTCGCGGCGCCGACGCCTTGGCGGCCGCCTTCACCGGCTTCTTGCCCGCCTGCGTGGCCGCCTTGGGCGCAGCCACTGCCGACGCCTTGGCCGCCTTGATCATGTCGCGCAAGACCTTGGTGCCGGCGCGCTTGGCCTTGGTGGCGGCCGCCTCGTACAACTGCTCGGCCTCGAGCCGCATCGCCACCGCCCTTTCGAGCGCGGCGTGATAGCGCTCGACGGTGTAGGTGTTCTCGGTGCCGATGTAGACCGAACTGCAGCGTGGCGGCTGTCCGAACCGCGGCAACAGCACCGAAAGGCTGCAGCTGCGCACGCGTGAGCCCGCGCGCTGTCGAACGATCGGGCCCGACACGCCCACCGGCAAGTCGCTGGTCTTGCTTTCGCTGGGTCTCTTCTGCAGCATCGACGGTGCGGGCATCCTGGCGATGCGACGCACCAGCTCCTGTTGGGCCTTGCCGAGCGAGGCCCGGGCCCCGCTGCCGTCCGATGTGTGGTCGGAAAACAGCTTGGTACCGCCGTAGCGCACCTGCCAGCCGTGCGTGGCACGCGTGTCGATGCGCTGGATACCCTGTGGAACGGTGAACGGCTTGCCGTTGAAGATGACGACGTCTCGGAACTTCATGGGAATAGGTTTGTGATCGAAGGGCCTCCCCGGCGCTCACGCATGTCCTGGTCTTGCGGCAGCCGCCCGGGCCGCCGACCTGACTGGCCATGTCGCTGGCGCCTATTATCACTGCCGAGCCGCGCTGAGGGGGACCGCGTTTTCTTGCAGTGACTCTTGATTCAATTGCTGCGAGGATCCACGACCCCGCAAGGAGGACAACGCGATGGCTGCCAACTGGTCACTCAACGAAGTGCTGGCTCAGCTCGACAGCGGCAGCAGGTGGAGCGGCAGCACCATCAGCTATGCCTTTCCGACCACGTCCAGCGGCCTGCTCAACCAGGGCGAGGGCACCGGCTTTCGTCCCGTCAATGCGAATCAGCAGACCTTGATGACGTTGGCGATGGCGACCTGGGACGAGTTGATCCCGCAGGGCTTCGCGCCCGGCGCGGAGGGCAGCACGGCGATCGAGTTCGGCTATACGAGCACGGGCATCGGTTATGCGCATGCCTACCAGCCGACCGTCGGCAGCGTGTACTTCAATGCGACCGAGGATTCACTGGTCAACACCGCGGTCGGCGAATACGGATTCCAGACCTTCATGCACGAGATCGGGCACGCGCTCGGCCTCAACCACATGGGCAACTACAACGGCAACGGCAACTGGACGCCGTCGTCGTACCAGGACAGCGTGGTGCTGTCGGTGATGTCGTACTTCGGGCCGCGCAATGCCGCGCCCAATTATTCGGCCGAGGTGATGCAGGCCGACTGGGTTGGCAGCGACGGCCGGATCCATGCGCCGCAGACACCGATGGTCAACGACATACTGGCCATCCAGGCGATCTATGGCAGCTCGACCACGACCCGCACCGAAGATACGGTCTACGGCTTCAACAGCAGCGCCGGCGGCGTGAATGGCGGCAGCTACGACTTCAGGCTCAACACCTTCCCGGTCCTGACACTGTTCGACAGCGGCGGCAACGACACGCTCGACCTCAGCGGCTGGTCCAGTCCGAGCCGCGTCGACCTGCAGCCCGGTGCCTATTCGTCGGCCAACGAGATGGCAAACAACCTCGCGGTCGCCTACGGCACGACGATCGAGAACGCGGCCGGCGGCGCGGGCAACGACGTGATCGCCGGCAACAGCGCGGCCAACCGGCTGCAGGGCAACGGCGGCAATGACGAATTGAACGGGCTCGACGGCGACGACGAGGTCGACGGCGGCGCCGGCAACGACCTGATCGACGGCGGCGCCGGCAGCGACAGCGCCGTTTTCTCGGGCAATTTTTCCAGTTACACGATCACCTTGACCGGCAACAGCGTCACGCTGACCAGCGCCGCCAGCGGCAGCGACCGGGTGGTGGGGGTCGAACAGTTCCGCTTCGCCGACACCTCGCGCACGCTGGCTGAACTCGCGGGCGGCGGCAGCACCGACACGGCGGCGCCGCAGTTGCAGAACCTGAGTCCGGTCGACGACAGCGGCACCGTGGCCAGCGGCGCCAACCTCGTGCTCGGCTTCAACGAAGCGGTCAAGGTCGGCAGCGGCAGCGTGACGATCTTCAACGCCGATGGCAGCGTGTTGCACAGCATCGGCGTGAGCGACGGCACACAGGTCAGCGTCAACGGCGCCAGCGTGACGATCGACCCCACGGTCAACCTGGTGGCCGGGCGCAGCTACTTCGTCAACTGGTCGGCCGGTGCCTTCACCGACCTGGCCGGCAACCGCCATGGCGGCCTGAGCGGCAGCACGAGCTGGAACTTCGCCACCACCGCGACCGACAGCACGGCTCCTCAGGTGCTGTCACTGTCGCCGTCCGACGACGCCGGCGCCGTGGCTGCCGGCGCCAACCTGGTGCTGCAATTCAACGAACCCGTGCTCGTCGGCAGCGGCAGCGTCGTGATTCGTGCCGCCGGGCAGGTGCTGCGCACGATTGCGCTCGGCGATGGCAGCCAGGTCACGATCTCGGGCAGCACGGTGACCATCAACCCGGCTGTCGACCTGCCTGCCGGCGCAGCGATCGACGTCGCGGTCGATGCCGGCGCGCTGCGCGACGCCACGGGCAATGCCTTTGCCGGCGTCGCATCGGGCACGGGCTGGAACTTCAGCGTCGCCTCGACGGTGGCTGACGACTACCCGTACAGCGCCGACACCCCCGGGGTGGTCAGCGTCAACGGGCCGGTCAGCGGCGGCGTGATCGAGCTCGGCAGCGACCGGGATTTGTTCAGCGTGCAGTTGGCGGCCGGCGTGGCTTACAGCTTCACGCTCGAACGCACGACCGGCGGCCTCGGGGATCCGGTCCTGACCCTGTGGAACCCGAGCCTGCAGCTGGCAGCCGAAGACGACGACAGCGCCGGCAGCGGCAATTCACGCATCGGCTTCACGCCCACCGTCGGTGGCACCTACTACCTGGGCGTAGCCGACTACCTGACCAGCGGGTCCGGCGCCTATACCGTGCGCGCAGCCACGCTGGACAGCCAGGCACCGGCGGTCGTCACCCGCACGCCGGCCGACGATGCAACGCAGGTCGCCGTCGACGCCGACCTGAGCCTGACTTTCAGTGAGCCGGTGCTGGCCGGCGGCGGACTGATCCGCCTGCTCGATGCCGGTGGCGCCGTACTGCGCGAGATCCCGGCCGACAGCGCGGCGGTGCATGTCAGCGGCAGCAGCGTCACGATCGACCCCGGTGCCAATCTGCCCGCCGCAGCGAGCTTCTCGGTCACCATGGACAGCAGTGCTTTCCGCGACGCAGCGGGTAACGCGGTGGCCGCCATCAGCAGCAGCACGGGCTGGAACTTCAGCACCGCGGCGGTCAGCGCGAACGACGACTTTCCGTTGCAGGTCAGCACGCCGGGTGTGCTGCAGGTCAACGGTCGGGCGACCGCCGGCGTCATCAACTACGTCGACGACGGCGACCTGTTCCGCGTCGCCCTCACCGCGGGCGTCACCTATCGCTTCGACCTCGTGAGCCCCTTCGACAGCCTGGTCGACCCGTACCTGATGCTGTTCGGCGTGCAGCCCGAGGTCGGACTGATCGGCTACGACGACGACGGCGGCCCTTTGCCGCTGGATTCGCTGCTCCACTTCACGCCCAGCGAAAGCGGCGAGTACTACCTCGCGGCCTATGACTACCGCGAGGCCACGGGTCGCTACAGCCTGGCGGCCAGCGCCACCGCCGACGACTATGTCGGCTCGAGTGCCACCAACGGTCGGGTCGTCGTGGGCGGCGGCGCCAGCGTCGGCAGCATCGACGCACCGAGCGACGTCGACATGTTCGCCGTCACGCTGACAAGCGGCCGGCAATACAGCTTCGAACTCTGGAGCGACGGCGGCGACGGGCTCGTCGACCCCTACCTCGCGCTGGTCGACTCGCGCGGCAACATGCTGGCCAGCGATGACGACAGCGGGGTCGACCTGGAGTCACTGCTGACCTACACCGCCAGCGCCAGCGGCACCTTCTACCTGGCGGCGATGGATTTCGACCTCGGCGTCGGCGGCTACGAGGTCTCGGGGTTCGTGCGCAACGTGTTGTCTGGTGGATCGGGCGACGACGACATGAACGGGACCACGGGCCGCGACACGCTCGACGCGGGCGCCGGCAACGACCGCTTGCGCGGTGCCGCCGGCGACGACGTCCTGCACGGCGGTGACGGCATCGACCTCGGCCGCTACGCCGGGTCGAGGAGTGACTATTTCTTCGAAAACATGGGTGGCGACAGCTGGGTCGTGAGTGACCAGCAGGGCAACGAAGGCCGCGACCTGGTCTACGACGTCGAGCGCCTGTTGTTCGACGACGGCTATCGGGCGATCGACGTCGACGGTCATGCCGGCACCACCGTCAAGCTGCTGGGTGCGGTGTTCGGTCCGGACTCGGTGCGCAACGAGGCCTTCGTCGGCATCGGACTGACCCTGCTCGACCAGGGCTGGAGCGAATCCACGCTGATGGAGGCGGCGCTCAGGGTCAGGCTGGGCGCCGACGCCTACACCCCGACCAACGTGGTGAACCTGCTCTTCATCAACCTGGTCAACAGCCTGCCCGACAGCGCGACCCGGCTGCTCTTCGAGGGCTTGATCAACGACGGCACCTTTACCATGCCCAGCCTGGCGCTGGTGGCGAGCGAACTCGACATCAACCTCGACAACATCGGCTTTACCGGCTTTGACGGCATCTTCGAGCACGGCATCGGCTACACGCTCTGATTGACCGGTACCCCGAACGAGACCTGTGGCAAGGCGGGTATAGTGCGCCACTTTCCGGCCCCAGGCCGTGGCCGCTCACGAGGCGATCGAACAACTCGAAGGCGATGTGCGTCTCCCACGCGGAGGCAGGCAGCTGGAGGTTTCTTGACTGTGGATTTTCATCGCGTATAATTATTCCCAACATTACCCCCACATTAACAAAAAATAAGGTTATTGGCTTATTGCAATTAAGGAAGACTTCAAGGGATAAAATGAGTCTCTTTTAAACCACAAAGAAAGACTTTATTTGTAC
>JANOJJ010000730.1:0-4290 GCA_031408155.1 Rubrivivax sp. | reverse complement strand
GCCCATGCCACCGATCACGACGATGAGCAGGATGTCGAGCATGATCTCGAAGGACAGTGTGGTGTCGGGCCCGACATAGCGCAGCCACAGCGCCAGCAGCGCGCCGGCCAGGGTGGCGAACAGCGCCGACAGCACATTGCTCCAGGTCCGATAGACCACGGTGCGAAAGCCGATCGCCTCGGCGCGGAAGTCGTTCTCGCGGATCGCCTGCAGCACGCGCCCGAACGGCGAGTTGACGATCCGCAGCAGCGCCAGGAAGAGCAACACGACGGCGGCGAACAGCACGTAGTAGGTGAAGACCTTGCCGTCGACGCTGACGCCGAACACGGCGCTCTCGAAAGGCTCGAACGAGGGGCTCAGGACGCCGGGGTTCTTGAAGGTCAGGCCGTCTTCGCCGCCGGTGAAGTCGGACAGCTGCGACGCCAGGGTCTGGAACGCGGTGGCCACGGCGAGCGTGATCATGGCGTAGAAGATCGCCTTCACCCGCAGCGAGAACAGCCCGATCACCAGCGACAGCACGAGCGACACCGCGAGCGCCAGTGCCGTGCCCGCCAGCACCGGCGCGAAGCCAGGTTCCATCCGCGTGCTGGCGATCGCCACGCCGTAGGCGCCGATGCCGAAGAACATGGTGTGCGCGAAGCTGACGATACCGGTGTAGCCCAGCAGCAGGTCGAAGCTGGCCACCAGCAGGATGAAGACCAGCATCTTGGCCGCCACCGACAAGGCCTTGGCGCCGGGAAACAGGAACGGTGCCACGGCCAGGCCGAGCAACACCATCAGCAGCGCCAGTGTCAGCCAGCGGCTGCGCGGGCGATCATGGGAGAGGATTCGATCGAGCATGGCCAGCGCTATCGATTCGTCACCGGGTACATGCCCTGCGGGCGCCACAGCAGCACCGCCACCATCAGCGCGATGGTCGAGAACAGCGCCACCTTGGGTGCCAGGAAGCCGGTGTAGTTGGACAGCAGCCCGACCAGCAGCGCGCCGACGAAGCAGCCCAGCGTCGAGCCCAGGCCGCCGATGATGATGACGATGAACAGCAGCACGTTGACCTGCGCACCGATCTGCGGCGACACGCTCTGCTGGTACAGGCCCCACATCGCGCCGCCCAGCCCGGCCAGCGCCGAGCCGGCGACGAAAACGCCGACGAACAGGCGCCTGATGCGGTAGCCCAGCGACTCGACCATTTCGCGGTCCTGCACGCCGGCGCGGATCAGCAGGCCGATCTTGGTGCGCGCCAGCGTCCACACCAGCGCCACGAACACCAGCGCGCCGATGGCCGAGGCCAGCAGCCGGTACTTCTCGATCGCCGCGTCGCCGAACAGGTAGGAGCCGCGCAGGATCTCGGGCAGCGGCATGGCGATCTGCAACGGGCCCCAGATGACCTTGATGACTTCTTCACCGACGATCATGCCGCCCATCGTGATGAGGATCTGCTTGAGGTGCAGGCCGTAGACCGGGCGCACGATCACGCGTTCGAAAGCCCAGCCCACGGCAGCGGCCACGGTCATCGCGGCCAGCATCGCGAGCAACAGCACGAGCAGGCTTTGCCAGCCGCCTTGCGCCGCGAAGCCGGCCATGCCGCCCATCACCGTGGCGGCCATGAAGGCGCCCAGTGCGATGAACACGCCGTGGCCGAAGTTCAGCACATCCATCAGGCCGAAGACCAGGGTCAGGCCCGAGGCGATGACGAAGATGATGAAACCCATCGCCAGCCCCGCCACCGTGAGCGTGAGCCAGGTACTGCTGCTGCCGATGGCCGGGATGGCGGCCAGCATCAGGCCCACCAGCAGGGCGATCGGCTTGCCGTCGAACCGGGCCTTGGGGATCGCCGCGGGTGCAGGCACCATGTCCGCGCTCGTCGTGCTCATTGATGCGCTCCCAGCGACAGCCCGAGCAGCCGTTGCTGCAGGCCGTCGTCGGCTGCCAGTTCGGCCATCGTGCCGGCATGCACGACGCGGCCGTTGTCCATCACCGCCACCGTGTCACCCAGGGCCTTGGCCATCAGAAAGTTCTGCTCCACCAGCAGGATCGTCGTCTGCTGGCGCTTGAGCTCGCGAAAGGCCGCGATCAGGTTCTGGATGATCGACGGCGCCAGGCCCTTGCTCGGTTCGTCGATCAGGATCAGCGAGCGCGGCTCGCAGATCGCGCGCGCCACCGCCAGCATCTGCTTTTGCCCGCCCGAGAGCTTGCCCGCCGGGTAGAGCCAGAACTTCTGCAACGCCGGAAAGAGGCCGAAGATCCAGTCCAGCCGCGCCCGGTCGAGCTCGTCTTCGTGGCGCGCCTTGCGCGCCGCCAGCACGATGTTTTCCTTCACCGTCAGGTCGGTGAAGATGCCCATGCTCTCGGGCACGTAGGCGATGCCCCGGGCCGCGATGTCGGGTGTGGCCAGTCCGTTCAAACGTTGGCCACGGAAGTGCAGTTCGCCTTCCGAAGTTTGCCACAGGCCCATGATGGTTCGTAGCGTGGTCGTCTTGCCGGCGCCGTTGCGGCCCAGCAGCATCGTCACTTCGCCTTCGGGCACGCTGAAGTCCACGCCGTGCAGGATGTGATAGGCGCCGATGTGCGTGTGCACGCCGCGCAGTTCGAGCAGATTGGCGCCGCTCATGCCGGCTCTTCGGCGGCCAGGCCGAGATAGGCTTGCTGCACCACCGGCGATGCGATCACCGCCGCCGGCTCGCCGTCGGCCACCAAGCGCCCGTTGTGCAGCACGATGATGCGGTCCGACAGCTCGCGCACGACGTCCATCTTGTGTTCCACCAGCAGGATCACGACGTCCTTGCGCGCCTTGAGCTGGCGGATCAGGTCCAGCACCACCGGCACTTCGTCGACGCTCATGCCGGCGGTGGGCTCGTCGAACATGAAGACCTTGGGATCGAGCGCGATCAGCAACGCCACTTCGAGCTTGCGCTGGTCACCGTGCGGCAGGCTGCTGGCGCTGGAGCGCGCCTTGTCGGCCAGGCGCACCTGGTCGAGGACTTGCATCGCCTCGGTGATCCAGGCCTTGCGGTCGGACCACACGCGCCACATGTCCAGCGCGCCCTGGCCGCGCCCGGCCTGGCGGGCCTGGATCGCCAGGCGTACGTTTTCATGAACGCTCAGGTTGGGGAACAGCTGTGTCAGCTGGAAGGCCCGGCCCAACCCGCGCCTGGTTCGCGCCGGCGTCGGCAGGTGGGTGATGTCCTCGCCGGCCAGCGTGACCGTGCCCTCGGTGGCCGGCAGCTGGCCCGAGATCAGATTGAAGTAGGTCGTCTTGCCGGCTCCGTTGGGCCCAACGATCGACGTGAGCGTTCCGGGTCGGAACGCACACGAGACATGGTCCACGGCGACGTGGCCACCGAAACGTATCGTGAGGTCGCGCGTTTCGAGCATGGCGTTCACCCGCGCCCGGCCAAGCGGCCGGGCGATCGTCTGTCGAACGGGAACCCCCTCCTGGAGGGGGCACGGGGGAGCGGTGTGTCAGCGGGAACCGCAACAAACGCGTCAGCGTTTATTGCGGATCGGGATCTGCATCTCTTCGGCCTTGATCTCGCGCACCAGCTCCGGCACGCCCCAGGCAAACGCCGGATCGTTCTTGATCTTGAAGTGGTACATGTCCTGCATCGCCTGGTGATCTTCCTTGCGGAAGGTCATCTTGCCCTTGGGCGTCTCGAAGCTCATGCCTTCCATCGCACTGATGAGCTTGGTCGTGTTGGTGTCACCGCCGGTCTTCTTCAGCGCTTCCACCACCGCAATCGCCGCGCTCATGCCGCCGGCCGTGAAGAAGTCGGGCGGGCTCTTGAACCTGGTGTAGTGGTTGGCCACCAGCCACTCGTTGACTTTGTTCTTCGGGATGCCGAAGTAGTAGTACAGCGCGCCTTCCATGCCCGGGTACTGCTTGTAGGCCACCATCGCCGGCAAGATGTTGCCGCCGGTGGCCATCTCGATGCCGTAACGCTTTTGCAGTTCGAGTTCGGCGAACTTGCTGAACGGCGACGGGGCCCCGGCCCACACCACCCACACGAACTTGCGGCCCGGCTGGTCCTTGAGCTTGTCGACCAGGCGCTGCAGCCCGGCGGTGAAGTCTGTCGTGCCGGCGGGCAGGTATTCCTCGTGCGCGAACTTGGCCTTCGTGATGTACTCCTTGAAGGCCTTGATGCCGTCACGGCCGAACGCGTTGTCGTTGGCCAGCGTGGCGATCACGTTGCCCGGCTTGTCCAGCGCGGCTGCGTTGGCGGCGGCGTCCTGGCTGCTGTTGCGCCCGGTGCGGAAGATGTACTTGTTCCACTTGTCGCCGGTGATGCTGTCGGC
>JANOJJ010000540.1:0-3699 GCA_031408155.1 Rubrivivax sp. | reverse complement strand
GCAACCACCTCGCGCGTGCACACCGCGGTCAAGATTGCTCCGCATTACCACGGCCCGGTTATCTACGTGCCCGATGCCTCGCGCAGCGTCAGCGTGGCGCAAAGCCTGCTGTCCGACAACGCGGCCAAATACATTGCCGAGCTCGGCACCGCCACACCGACCACCTGCATGTCCTGTCCCTCGAGTGGTGCCGGCAGCGACTCGGCCAGCCGCAGATCGGCCCGCCAGGCGGTGCTGCCGGCGCCCAGCATCAGCAAGGCCCCCAGTCCCAGCACCAGCGCCAGCGCGCCGTGCGCCGGCAGGCGGCGGGCCGCCAGCACGCCCAGGCCACCGACCGCGCACAGCAGCGCCTGCACCGGCTGCGGCCATACGCCGGCCTGCTGCAACTGCAGCAGCACCCCCGCCAGCCAGGCCAGCGGCCACAGCGCCATGCGTTCCATGGCCTATCCTCCCTGCCGTCGTGCCGGGTCGACTCTGACGCTTTGCACGGCAGTGTAGGCTGGCGCCGCGTTCGGGTCGCTTGTCAGGCCGGACGAAGCAGGCGACGTTAGGATTCGCGCCCTGCTGTTGCCGAGGAAGCCTCATGTCGATCCAAGCCCGCTTGCAAGAACTCGCCATCACGCTGCCGCCGCTGGCTGTGCCAGCCGCCGCCTATGTGCCTTTCGTGCGCACAGGCAACTTGGTGTTCATCTCCGGCCACATCGCGCGCAGGGACGGCAAGCCCTGGGTCGGCCAGCTCGGCGTGACGATGGGCACCGTTGAAGGCAAGGCCGCTGCGCGCGCGATCGCAATCGACCTGCTGGGCACGCTGCAGGCGGCCGTCGGCGACCTGTCGCAGGTCAAGCGCATCGTCAAGGTGATGAGCCTGGTCAACAGCGCGAGCAGCTTCACCGAGCAGCACCTGGTGACCAACGGCTGCTCGGAACTGCTGGTGCAGGTGTTCGGCCCGGACGTCGGCGCCCATGCACGCAGCGCCTTCGGCGTGGCGCAGATCCCGCTCGGCGCCTGCGTCGAGATCGAACTGGTCGCCGAGGTCCAGTGATCCGCTCCACCACCTGGCTGGCGGGCATCGCCGCCGTCGGCGTGACGGCCGTCGGTGCGGCCCTGATGTCGCAGCACCTCTACGGCATGCAACCCTGCCCGTGGTGCGTGCTGCAACGCCTGGTCTTCCTGGCGATCTCGATCTTCGCGCTGCTCGGCCTGTTGCTGCGGGGACCCTTGCGCAAGGCGGCCATCGTCGCGCTGGTGCTGTTGACGGCCTGCGGTGCTGCCGCGGCACTGTGGCAACACTTCGTCGCGGCGAGCGCGGCCTCGTGCGACCTGTCGCTGGCCGACCGCATCCTCAGCACCATGAAGCTCGACGAAAACTGGCCCGCGGTCTTCATGGCAACGGCGTCGTGCAGCGACGCCAAGGTCAACCTGCTCGGCCTGCCGTACGAGGCCTGGAGCCTGGCGCTGTATGCGCTGATCGGCGCGGTGGCCATGCGCCTGTTGTTGCCCAGCCACCCGCGCACGGCGATGCGCTGAGCCAGATGCAGTGCCATCCCGCGTGCGCGCACACCCAGGCTGTGCTGCAGCAGCATCCCTTCAGCCCCGCGGCTCCAGGCCCAGGGCACGACGGGCCTGGTACTCGCGGTCGAGCATGCTCATCACGACCAGGCTGTCGTAGCCGTCGGCGCCGGGCACCATCAGGCGCACGCTCTCGCGCAGCCGGCCTTCGTCGACGAATCCTTCGGAGCGGTACAACGCCAGCGCGCGCTCGTTGAGCGACTTGACGTCGAGCCAGAAGCGGTGCGCATGCAGGTCGGTGAAGGCCATGCGCTTGAGCAGGCGCACGCACTCGCGGCCCAGCCCCAGGCCCTTGGGCTGCAGCACCAGGCGCTTGAGCTCCACGCTGCGGTGCGGGTTGCGGCAACCCTGCAGGATGACGAAACCGGATCGCTCGAAGACCGGGCCGGCCTCGACGATGAAGTGGCGAAAGTCCGGGATGCGCACGGCGCCTTCGTGCTGCGTGCGCTCCCAGGGCGTGATGAAGGGCAGGTTGGCGCTGTCGGTCTCGACCGCGAGCACGAACTCCAGGTCCGACAGCATGGTCGGCCGCAACGACAGGCGCGGCGGGGCCGCAGCGGACGGGTCGGTCACGGTGCGGCCATCAGACGTCGATCTCGACCTGGTCGCCGCGCAGCTCCATCAGCTCGCGGCGGGCTGCGGCCTCGCCTTTGCCCATCAGACGCGTCATCGCGACTGCGGTGCCGTCGAAGCCCAGCGCGCTGAAGCTGACCGGCAGCAGGCGGCGGGTCTCGGGGTTGAGCGTGGTGTCCCACAGCTGTTCGGCGTTCATCTCGCCCAGGCCCTTGAAGCGGCTGATGCTCCAGGAACCATCGCGCGCACCCTCCTTGCGCAGCTTGTCGAGCGCGGCCTCGAGCTCGCCGTCGTCGAGCACATAGAGCTTGGCCGCCGGCCGCTTGCCACGCGCTGGCGCGTCGATGCGAAACAACGGCGGCCGCGCGATGTACACATGCCCGGTCTCGATCAGCTTGGGGAAGTGGCGGAAGAACAGCGTGAGCAGCAGCACCTGGATGTGCGAGCCATCGACATCGGCGTCACTCAGGATGCAGACCTTGCCGTAGCGCAGGCCGCTCAAGTCGGGCTGGTCGTTCGGGCCATGCGGATCGACGCCGATGGCCACCGCAATGTCGTGCACCTCGGTGTTGGCGAACAGCCGGTCGCGCTCGACCTCCCAGGTGTTGAGCACCTTGCCGCGCAACGGCAGCACAGCCTGCGTTTCCTTGTCGCGGCCCATCTTGGCGCTGCCGCCGGCCGAGTCCCCCTCGACCAGAAAGACTTCGTTGAAAACCAGGTCGCGGCTCTCGCAGTCGGTCAGCTTGCCCGGCAGAACGGCCACGCCACTGCCCTTGCGCTTCTCGACCTTCTGCGCTGCGCGCTGGCGGGTCTGGGCCTGCCGGATCACGAGTTCGGCCAGCTTTCGGCCCAGTTCGACATGCTGGTTCAGCCACAGCTCGAGCGCCGGCTTGACGAAGGCCGACACCAGCCGCAGCGCGTCGCGGCTGTTCAGGCGCTCCTTGATCTGGCCCTGGAACTGCGGGTCCAGCACCTTGGCCGAGAGCACGAAGCTGGCCCGCGAGAACACGTCCTCGGGCATCAGCTTGACGCCCTTGGGCAGCAGCGCGTGCAGTTCGATGAAGCCCTTGATGGCGCCGAACAGGCCGTCCTTCAAGCCCGACTCGTGGGTGCCGCCGGCGACGGTGGGGATCAGGTTGACATAACTTTCACGCAGGATGGAGCCTTGGTCGGTGAAGGCCACGCACCAGGCGGCACCCTCGCCTTCGGCGAAGTTCTCGGTCTCCTGCGCGGTGGCGTATTGCGCACCTTCGAAGAGCGGGATCAGCGGCTCGGCCTGCAGGGTCTGCAGCAGGTAGTCCTGCAGGCCGCCCTTGTAGAGCCAGGCCTGGGTCTCGGGGTCCCTCTGACCGGACTTCTCGTGCGTCATCGACACCGTCACACCGGGCATCAGCACGGCCTTGCTGCGCAGCAGGTGCAGCAGGTCCTGGCGCGGCAACTCGGGGCTTTCGAAATACTTGGGGTCGGGCCAGACCTGCACCCGCGTGCCGTGCTTGCGCTCGCCCGCCGTGGCCTTGCGGATGACCAGCGGCTCGATCACGTTGCCGCCCGAAAAGG
>JANOJJ010000633.1:0-14803 GCA_031408155.1 Rubrivivax sp. | reverse complement strand
CTCGAGCAGCCGCTTTGCGAACGTGCGCGCCTTCTCGGCGTCACCGGCATCGTCGTACGACACCAGTTGCAGCTTGCGTCCGAGCACGCCGCCTTCGGCGTTGAGGCGATCGACCACCAACTGCAGCGTCTTTTGCTCGGGGTCGCCGAGGAAGGACGCGGGGCCGGTCACCGACAGGAAGGCGCCGATGCGAATCGGCTCCTGGGCCATCGCCGCGGGAGCGGCGAACAGCGCGCCCGCCACGCCCACCAACAAGAGCGAGCCTGCGTGCGACGCACGGCGGATGCGGTTCATGAACATCATGTCTGTCTCCTTGGACTACTGCAGAACACCTTGGCAACGCGGGCCTCGAGGCCACTGCCGCTGCGCGACACCTACACTCTTCGGCGCTGAAAGATCCCGATCAACGGATGCTCGATGCACCTGGCTCGTCGGTCCAGCTGAAAAGTTTTTGTTCTAAAAGCTCATTCTGGTACCAAAATACTTGTATAGGTTTAATCTAGTTCAAACGATGAAGACGACCGCTGCCATCTCAGAGCCCGCCGGCAAGCCGCCACGCACTGCCGCGACTGGGGTTTTCACTGATGCCGACGGCGCGCTGACTGTGCCTCCCGTGCGGCCCGTGCGGCCCGTGCGGCCCGTGCGTCCCGTGCGCCGGTCCGACCTCGACCAGGTGATTGCGATCGACGCCACCGTGACCGGGATCGAGAAGCGCAAATACTGGGCCTCGGTCTTCAAGCGCTATGGCAGCGGCCAGCGCGGTGAGCGGCAGTTCCTGGTCGCGCTGGCAGGTGCGCGGGTGGTGGGCTTCGTGATCGGCGAGGTGCGCGACTGGGAGTTCGGCTCGCCGCCATGCGGGTGGGTCTTTGCCATCGACGTCGACCCGACAGCGCGCCTGGGCGGTGTCGGAACCAGCCTGCTGCAGGCCATCAGTGCGCACTTTCGCCGCGCCGGCGTGCGCAAGCTGCGCACCATGCTGGCGCTGGACAACACGTTGATCCTGTCCTTCTTCCGCAGCCAGGGCATGATGGCCGGGCCGCTGATCTCACTCGAGATGGACCTCGATGCGTGACTGCCAGCGAGCCCGCGCGTGAGGCTGCAGAAGAACACCGAACTGGCGCTGTACAGCGTGCTCGACTTCGCCAGTGCGCCGGATCGCCACATCTCGGCGGCCGAGATCGCCGACAAGCATGGCGTGTCGCCGCACCACCTGGCCAAGGTGCTGGCACAACTGGCGCGCTCGGGCATCGTGACGTCCGTGCGCGGCGCCGGTGGCGGCTACCGCTTCAGCGGCAATGCGCGGCGGTTGACGCTGATGGACATCATCGGCATGTTCGAAGAGCTCTCGCCGCCGCACGCAGCGCAGCATGCGTCGCCCGACGCCAGCACGCCGGTCGAGTTGGCGCTGGACGCCGTCTTGGCCGAGATCGACAACAACTCCAAGGCCACCTTCAGTTCGATCACGCTGGCCACCATGCTGCGCCTGATCGAGCGCCAGCAAAGCGGCGCCGCGCCGGCGACGGACGCACCCGGCGCCGCACCAACCAACCCCCCTGTGCACCGGACATGACCATGACCCCGCCCTCCCGACACGCCAGTTTTCAGTGGGACGACCCGCTGCTGCTCGAACAGCAACTCAGTGACGACGAGCGCCAGGTGCGTGACGCCGCGCGCGCCTATTGCCAGGACCGGCTCTCGCCGCGCGTGCTCGAAGCCTTTCGCCACGAGAAGACCGACCCGGCCATCTTTCGCGAGATGGGCGAGCTCGGCCTGCTCGGCGCGACCATCCCCGAGGCCTACGGCGGCGCCGGGCTCAACTACGTGTGCTACGGTCTGATCGCACGCGAGGTCGAGCGCATCGACTCGGGCTACCGCTCGATGATGAGCGTGCAGTCGTCGTTGGTGATGCTGCCGATCAACGTCTTCGGCACCGAGGCGCAAAAGCAGAAGTACCTGCCGCCGCTGGCACGAGGCGAGTCGATCGGCTGCTTCGGCCTGACCGAACCCAACCATGGCTCCGACCCCGGCGGCATGGTCACGCGCGCGAAGAAGGTGCCCGGTGGCTACAGCTTGAGTGGCGCCAAGACGTGGATCACCAATTCACCGCTGGCCGATGTCTTCGTCGTCTGGGCCAAGGACGAAGGCGGCCAGATCCGCGGCTTCATTCTCGACAAGGGCATGAAGGGCCTGTCGGCGCCCGCCATTCACGGCAAGGTCGGGCTGCGCGCCAGCATCACCGGCGAAATCGTGCTGGACGAGGTGTTCTGCCCCGAGGAAAACGCCTTGCCCGACGTGCGCGGACTGAAGGGTCCGTTCACCTGCCTGGACAGTGCGCGCTACGGCATCGCCTGGGGCGCGCTGGGCGCGGCCGAGGATTGCTTTCATCGTGCCCGCCAGTACGTGCTCGACCGCAAGCAGTTCGGCCGCCCGCTGGCGGCCAACCAGCTGATCCAGAAGAAGCTGGCCGACATGCAGACCGAAATCACGCTCGGTCTGCAGGGCTGCCTGCGGCTGGGCCGCATGAAGGACGAAGGCACGGCAGCGGTGGAGATCACGTCGATCATGAAGCGCAACAGCTGCGGCAAGAGCCTGGACATCGCGCGCGTGGCGCGCGACATGCTCGGCGGCAATGGCATCAGCGACGAATTCGGCATCGCGCGCCACCTGGTAAACCTCGAGGTGGTCAACACCTACGAGGGCACGCACGACGTGCATGCACTGATCCTGGGCCGTGCGATCACGGGCATCGCGGCGTTCTGAAGGCGGGCCGTCGGACGGGCGGCTGCGGCCCTCAGGCGGTGCGGTCGCCGGCCGGCTTTCAACCTCGCCGCTGCCAGGCCATGGCCAGCGCTGCGAGCAGCAGGCCCAGCGTGATGCCCACGGCATCGGCCAGCAGGTCGGGCCATTCGCCGGCGCGGCCCGGGATCCGTGTCTGCACGAGTTCGATCCAGCCGCCGAAGATCAACAGGCCGGCGGCGTTGCGCCAGCGCCGCGCCGGCAGCGGCCAGAAGGCCAGCTCGGCGGTCAAACCCAGCGCCACGAATGCGAGCACGTGATTGGCCTTGTCCCAACCCGGTTCTGCCGCCGGCGGCGGGTCCGGGTTGAAGGCGAGCCAGCACACCGCGCTGGCCAGCACGGCCAGCGCGAGCTGGCAGGCCCGACGCGTGGCCAGGCTCAACCGCGGCGACGCCGCCGGCGTCGAATCGATGTCGGGCATGGCGGGATGCTACGGCCCCCGTCGATCCGACCCCGGCTGTCATCAGCTTGCCACGCGGGGTTTCTACAATCAACGCCATGCCTGTGACGCCTGTCAAGGTGCCCGCCCGCACCGGGCCGGCCTTGATCCACCGCGAACGATCGATCCTCCAGTTCAACCGCCGCGTGCTGGCTCAGGCCCGCCGCGCCGACGTGCCGCTGCTGGAGCGCTTGCGTTACGTGACGATCGTGTCGTCCAACCTCGACGAATTCTTCGAGGTGCGCATGGCCGACCTGGTGGAAGCCGCCCGCCAGCCCGGCGCGCATGCCGCACGCAGCGAACTGGCCGACCTGTCGACCGCGGCGCACGAACTGATCGAACAGCAGTACGCCCTGTTCAACGAGGACCTCATGCCGGCGCTGGTGCTCGAAGGCATCGTCGTGCTCAACCACGCCGAGCGCGACGAGCGCCAGCGCCACTGGGTCGATCGCTTCTTCCAGCAGCAGGTGCGACCGCTGCTGATGGCCGTCAGCCTGGACCCGTCGCACCCGTTTCCGCAGGTCGCCAACAAGTCGATCAACTTCATCGCCCGCTTGGGTGGGCGCGATGCCTACGGCCGTGCCAACGCAATTGCGATCGTCAAGGTGCCGCGGGTGCTGCCGCGCGTGATCCGCCTGCCCGACGAGTTGTGCCACGCTCGGCAGGGCTTCGTACTGCTGACCAGCGTCGTGCGCGCGCACCTGGGCGAGCTCTTTCCGGGCCGCACGGTCGAGGCCTTTTCGCAGTTCCGCGTCACGCGCGACTCCGACCTCGAGGTCGACGGCGACGACGTCACCAACCTGCGTCAAGCCTTGCGCACGAGCCTGACGACACGCCATTTCGGGCTGGCGATCCGGCTCGAGGTGGTGAGCAGTTGCCCGACCGAGCTGAGCGACTTCCTGCTCGAGCAGTTCGACTTGCCGCGGCCGGCGCTGTACATGGTCAACGGCCCGGTCAACCTGGTGCGCTTGAACCAGCTGATCGACCAGGTCGACGCACCGGCCTTGCGCTTTGTGCCGCACACACCCGCGTGGCCGACGGGCCGCCTGCCGCAGGGCAGACCGATCTTCGAGCGCCTGCAGCAGGGCGACGTGCTGCTGCACCATCCGTTCGAGAGCTTCGATCCGGTGATCCAGTTCCTGCGTGAAGCGGTCGATGACCCCGACGTGCTGGCGATCCGGCAGACGGTCTACCGCACCGGCGAGCAGTCGGTGCTGATGGAGTTGTTGATCGAGGCGGCGCGCCGCGGCAAGGAAGTGATGGCGGTGGTCGAGCTCAAGGCCCGCTTCGACGAAGAGGCCAACATCAACTGGGCCGACCGGCTCGAGGCCGTGGGGGCGCAGGTGGTGTACGGCATCGTCGGCTTGAAGACCCACGCCAAGCTGCTGCTCGTGACGCGCCGTGAAGGGGCGCGCCTGCGGCGCTACCTGCACCTGTCCACCGGCAACTACAACCCGCGTACCGCGCGCCTGTACACCGACCTCGGCTACCTGAGCGCCGACCCCGCACTGACCGCCGATGCGGCTGCGGTGTTCCAGCAACTGGCCAGCCAGGCGCGGCTGCGCCCGCCGCGGCGGCTGGTCAGCGCGCCGTTCCAGTTGCACCGGCGCCTGCTGTCGCATGTCGAGCAGGTGACGCAGGCCGCGCGCCAGGGCATGCCGGCGCGCATCGTGGCCAAGATCAACGCCCTGACCGACCCGGCTTTGATCGACGCGCTGATGCGCTGCAGCCAGGCTGGCGCGCGCATCGACCTGATCGTGCGTGGTGCCTGCATGCTGCCACCGGGTTTGCCCGGGCACAGCGAGAACATCCGCGTGCGATCGATCATCGGACGCTTTCTCGAACACACCCGCGTCTTCTATTTCCGCTGGGGCCACGGCGACGACGACGAGATCCTGTACCTGAGCAGCGCCGACTGGATGAGCCGCAACCTGTTCCGCCGGATCGAGATTGCCTGGCCGATACGCGACCCGGCGATGCGCCAGCGCGTGATCGACGAGGCACTGGTGCCGTATCTGCATGACCAGCGCGATGCCTGGGAGCTCGACGCCGAAGGCCGCTATCGGCGCGTGGCCGACAGCGGGGTGAGCGCACAACAGGCCCTGATGCAACGCTTCTCGCTCGCAGGCTGACGATGGACCTGATTCTGTGGCGCCACGCCGAGGCCCATGAGGTCAAGCCGGGGCAGGACGATCTCGATCGTTCGCTCACGGCCAAAGGCGAGCGCCAGGCCGAGCGCATGGCGGCCTGGCTGAACCGGCTGCTGCCGTCGTCTGCGCGTGTGTTGGTCAGCCCGGCCAAGCGCACGCAGCAGACGGTGTCGGCGCTCGAACGCAAGTTCAAGACCCTGGACAGCCTGGGCCCCGATGCCGGTGTCGAGGCCTTGATGCACGCCGCGCGCTGGCCCGATGCGCGCGAGCCGGTGCTGGTGGTGGGCCACCAGCCCACGCTGGGCCTGGTCGCGGCCACCCTGATGACGCGCGAGGCCGCGCCCTGGGTGCTGCGCAAGGGCGCCGTGCTGTGGCTGCGCGGCCGCGAACGCGAAGGCGAGCAACAGATCGTGCTGCACGCCGCGATGCCGCCCGAGCTGCTGTAGCGGCCGCGCCGCGCGGCTGCCGCGACAATTGCGGCATGACACAGAACAGCCGCATCCCTGGCCGCCGCTTGCTGCATTCTCCCGGCCCGACGCACCTGCCCGACGAGGTGCTGGACGCCATGCACCGGCAGCCGATGGATCTGGCCGACCCGCGCCTGGCCGACACCATCGACGCCTGCGAAGCGGGTCTGCACCGCCTGCTGGGCACGACGACAGGCGAACTCTTCATGTACGCCGCCAATGGCCATGGCGCCTGGGAGGTGGTGATCGAGAACCTGCTGCCGCCCGGCAGCGCGGTGTTGATTCCCGGCACCGGACATTTCTCCGACTCGTGGGCGCTGCAGTGCGAGGCGTTGGGTCGGCGCGCGCTGCGCACGCCCTGGCGCGAAGGTCACCCGATCGATCCGCAGGCGGTGCAGGCCGTGTTGCGCGACGACCGCCAGCACGAGATCGTGGCCGTCTTCGCGGTCCATACCGACACCGCCAGCAGCGTGACGAGTGATCTCGACGCGATGCGCGCAGCGGTCGACGCGAGTGGGCATCCGGCGCTGTTCGTGGTCGACGCCGTGGCCTCGCTCGGGGCTGCGCCGCTGGCGATGGATGCGCAGCGCATCGATCTGGTGGTCGGCGCCTCGCAGAAGGGGCTGATGCTGCCGCCGGGGCTGGCTTTCGTCGCCGTCGGACCGGCCGCACTGGCGGTGTCACGCCGCAACCCGGCCCCGCGCTTTTACTGGGACTGGGGTCGGCGCGCGGGCAAGATGGCCTACCAGAAGTTCTGCGGCACGCCGCCGCTGCCGCTGTTGATGGGCCTGGAGGCCGCCCTGGCGCTGCTGTTCAACGAAGGCATCGACCGCGTGCACGCTCGCCATCGGCTGTTGGCGGGCGCCGTTCATGCGGCGGTGCAGGCCTGGAGCCGTGAAGGCGCGATCGACTTCTTCTGCGAGGTGCCGGCGGCGCGCTCGGTTTCGGTCACTGCGATCAGGACCGGCGCCGCGGTCGACCCCGATGCCATCCGCACGGTCGCGCGCGAGCGTTTCCAGGTCAGCATCGCCGGTGGCCTCGGCCCGCTGGCCGGCACGGTGTTTCGCATCGGCCACCTGGGCGACCTGAATCCGGCCATGATCCTGGGCGCGCTGGCAGGGGTAGAGGCGGCGATGCTGAGCCTGGGTGTGCCCTTCGGCCGCGACGGCGTGCAGCGCGCCGTCGATCACCTGGCGCGCGAAACCTGACTCAGCCTCTCAGCGTCGGCGCAAGGCGCTGGCCGCTTCGCTCACCAGAGCGGGCCCCTTGTAGATCAACCCGGTGTAGATCTGCACCAGGTCGGCGCCGGCGTCGGCCTTGGCGCGCGCATCGGCAGCGCTGAGCACACCGCCGACACCGATGATCGGGAAGCCCGGGCCGAGCGCGCGGCGCAGCTCCCGGATCACGTGGTTGCTGGCTTCGAACAGCGGGCTGCCGCTCAGGCCGCCGGACTCTTCGGCGTGTGGCTGGCCGTGCACCGCGCCGCGCGCGATCGTGGTGTTGGTGGCGATCACGCCATCGAGCGCCTGCCGGGTCAGGGTGGCGGCGATCAGCGCGATCTGGGTGTCGTCGAGGTCGGGTGCGATCTTCAGGAACAGCGGCACTCGTCGAGCGTGCTGCCTGGCCAATTCGTCGCGTCGTGCCACCAGCGCGCTGAGCAGCTTGTCCAGGGCCTGGTCGCTCTGCAGCGAGCGCAGTTTCTTCGTGTTGGGGCTGGAAATGTTGATCGTCACGTAGTCGGCGTACGGCGCCACGCCGTCCAGGCACAGCAAGTAGTCGTCGACCGCGCGCTCGATCGGCGTGGCCGCGTTCTTGCCGATATTCAAACCGACGATGCCACCCCGTGCGCGGTAGCTGTACGAGCGCTGCACGTTGGCCAGGAAGCTGGCCAGGCCTTCATTGTTGAAACCCAGACGGTTGATCAGCGCCTGCGCCGCCGGCAGGCGAAACAGACGCGGCTTCGGATTGCCTGGCTGGCCCCGGGGCGTGACCGTGCCGACCTCGATGAAGCCGAAACCCATTGCGCCCAGTCCGTCGATGCAGCGGCCGTTCTTGTCCAGTCCGGCCGCAAGCCCGATGCGGTTGGGAAAGCGCAGCCCGGCCACGGTCACCGGGTCGTCGGCGCAGGGCCCCTGCCACAGCCGCTGCGCGGGTGTGTTCTGCAGCCGCTCGATCGCGTTCAGCGTCAGGTCGTGCGCGCGCTCAGGGTCCAGGCCGAACAGGAAAGGGCGGGTCAGGGCATAAGGCACGAGGGGCATGCAAACGATTGTCGCCGCGGGGTGGGGCCGATAATCCCGACCGATGACACAAGACGAACTCAAGGCCCTGGTCGGCCAGGCGGCGCTGGACTTCGTGCCCGACGGCACGATCGTGGGCGTGGGCACCGGCTCCACGGTCAACCACTTCATCGACGCGCTGGCCACCCGCAAGGGTCGGTTCGTCGGTGCGGTGTCGAGCTCCGACCAGAGCAGCAAGCGGCTGCTCGCGCATGGCATCGCCGTCTTCGATGCCGGCGCGGTCGAACGGCTGCCGGTCTACATCGACGGCGCCGACGAGATCGACCATCGCGGATACATGATCAAGGGCGGTGGCGCGGCGCTGACGCGCGAGAAGATCGTGGCCGACCTGGCCGATCGCTTCATCTGCATTGCCGACGAGAGCAAACTGGTGACGACCCTGGGTGGCTTTGCGTTGCCGGTTGAGGTGATCGCGATGGCGGCGGCGCAGGTCATGCGGCGCTTTGCGGCCCTTGGAGGAGAGGCCACGTTGCGCCGTGGCGTGGACACCGACAACGGCCACCCGATCCTCGACGTGCGCGGCCTGCAGATCACCGACCCGCTGGCCATGGAGGCCGAAATCAACCAGTGGCCAGGCGTGGTGACGGTGGGCATCTTCGCGCGCCATCGCGCCAGCGTGTGCCTGCTGGGCACGGCCCAGGGCGTCAAGGTGCTGGATTTCTGAGCCTGGTCCACCCTGGCCGAGGGCCGAGCCTGTCTGGCCTGCGCGGGCCAACCCTCCAGCACCTCGATGCGCCAGCGCTACCGGCGAGCACTACCGGTCAGCCGCAACCGCCATCGGAGCTGTGCTCGCCACGATGTCGTCCCGGCCGTCCGACCTTTCCGATCGGCGCTCAGGCAGGTTGCAACCGGGGTGCAACAAAGCTGCGGCACACTCGGGGTCGGGCACCCGCACCGAGGTGCTGTCGCACAGGAGACACAGAGCTGCCATGGGACCGTTGCACGGACTGAAAGTGATCGAACTGGCGAGCATCGGCCCCGGGCCGATGTGCTCGATGCTGTTGGCCGACCTGGGTGCCGACGTGGTGCGCGTGGACCGCACCGAGCCCAGCGGGCTGGGCGTGCAGGTGGCCCGCAAGCACGACATCAACGGCCGCAATCGGCGTTCGGTGGCGCTGGACCTGAAGTCGAGCGCAGGGCGCGACATCGTGCTGCGGCTGGTCGACGCTGCCGACGTGCTGATCGAAGGCTTTCGCCCTGGCGTGGCCGAGCGCCTGGGCCTGGGCCCGATCGACTGCCAGGCGCGCAACCCGAGCTTGGTCTACGGCCGCATGACGGGATTCGGCCAGACCGGCCCGCTCGCCGATGGCGCCGGCCACGACCTGAACTACATCGCACTGACCGGTGCGCTGCATGCCATCGGCGCGCGTGGCGGCAAGCCGGTGCCGCCGCTCAACCTGGTGGGTGACTATGGGGGCGGTGCGCTGTACCTGGCCTTCGGCGTGATGGCCGCACTGTTCGAGCGCCAGCGCTCGGGTCGCGGCCAGGTGGTGGACGCGGCGATGGTCGACGGCGCCGGCTCGCTGGTGTCGCTGTTCTACGGCCTGCACGCCAGCGGCGCGTGGGATCAGCCTCGCGGCGACAACCTGCTCGATGGCGGCGCGCCGTTCTACGACACCTACGAGACGGCCGACGGCCGTTGGGTCAGCCTGGCCCCGATCGAGCCCAAGTTCTTTGCCGAGTTCACGCGGCTGACCGGTCTGGACGAGCGTTTCGTCAAACGCCAGTACGACCGGCGGGAGTGGCCGGCGATGCGCGCGGCGATCACGACGCTGATGAAGGGCCGCACACGCGACGAGTGGTGCACGACGCTCGAAGGCAGCGACGCCTGCTTTGCACCGGTGCTCGACTTTGTCGAGGCGCCGTTGCACCGCCATGCCGTGGCGCGCCAGGGCTTCATCAGCATCGACGGCGTGCCACAACCGGCACCGGCGCCGCGCTTCGACCGCAGCCAGCCCGAGCCGCCACGCGCCGCGCCGCGCGTCGGCCAGCACACACGCGACGTGCTGGCCGAGGCCGGGCTCGACGCGGCGGCAATCGACGCGCTGCTGGACGCCGGCGCGGCCCTGCAGTCGCCTGCACCATGACGCGCCCCTACCAGGCACCGACCGACGCGCGGCTGGCGGCGTCACTGCTGTTGCTGCGCGATGGCGACCAGGGCCTCGAGGTCCTGATGCTGCGCCGCGCCGAGCGCGACAACGACATGCGCAGCGGTGCCGCGGTCTTTCCGGGCGGGATGCTCGAGCCGGGTGACCGCGATGCCCACCGCTTCGTGCTCGGCACCACCGACGCCGAGTTGAGCGCGCGCTACGGCCTGCAGCAGGGCCTGCTCGACTACGCGGTGGCCGCCGTGCGTGAGACCTTCGAAGAGGTCGGCCTGCTGCTGGCCTGCGACGACCTCGGGCGCCCTGCCGAGCCCGGCCCGGCGTGGCACGACTGGCGCACGCGCTTGCAGCAAGGCCAGGCCACGCTGGCGCAACTGTGCGCGGCGCTGGACCTGCGGCTGGATCTGCGCCAATTGGCCTGCTGGAGCCACTGGCTCACGCCGCCGGGACCGATCAAGCGCTTCGACACGCGCTTCTTCATGGTTGCAGCGCCGCCTGGCCAGGTGGCCGTGGCCGACCAGGCCGAAGCGGTCGACCTGGTCTGGCTGACACCGGCCCAGGCGCTGGAGCCCGGGCGCGGGCTCAAGCTGCTGCCGGTGACCCAGCGCACGCTGCGTGACCTGTCGGTATTTGCCAGTGCGGCCGAGGCGCTGGCCGCCGCCGCAGGGCAAGGCACGATCGCGCGCACCATGCCGCGCCGCTGCGTCAATCGCAAGGGGCCGACCGTCGTCCTGCCTGACCACCTGGCCTATGCCGAAGTGCACCGGCTCGACCCCGACGGCCTGCGCCACGATGCCTGCTGCGAACTGGTGGCCGGGCAGGCGGTGCGCCTGTCGGAGCGCATCGTGCGAGTCACCGCGCCCAACCCCGGCATGATGACCGGGCCGGGCACCAACAGCTACTTCGTGGGCGACCCGCAAGTCGACGACTGGGCCCTGATCGACCCCGGCCCAGCCGATCCGGTGCACCTGGCGGCCTTGCGGGCTTCGGCGCCCGGGCCGGTGCGCTGGGTGCTGACGACACACACCCATGTCGATCACTCGCCCGGCGCAGTGGCCGCGGCTGCGGCCTTCGGTGCGTCGGTACTGGGCCGCCGTCCGACCCATCCGCAAGGGCAGGACGCCAGCTTCGACCCGGTGCGCGAACCCGAGCATGGCGAGCGGTTGACGCTCGGCCCTGGCTGCACGCTGCGCGCGATCCACACGCCGGGCCACGCGTCGAATCACCTGTGCTGGCTGCTGGAGGAGGAAAAGCTGCTCTTCACCGGCGACCACGTGATGCAGGGCTCGACCGTCGTCATCAATCCGCCGGACGGCGACATGGCGGCCTACTTGAGCGCACTCGAAGCCTTGTTGTCGGAGGACCTCGAGTGGTTCGCGCCGGGACACGGTTTTCTGGTCGACGATCCGCACGGCGTGGTGCGCGCATTGGTCGCGCACCGCTTGCGTCGCGAAGGCAAGGTGGCCGATGCGCTGCGAACGCGCGGCTACGGCACGCTGGACGAGTTGCTGCCCGAGGTCTATGCCGACACGCCGCTGCGCCTGCACCCGGTGGCACGGCGCTCGCTGCTGGCGCATCTGCTCAAGCTGCAGGCCGATGGTCGCGCCGCTGCGGACGGCGAGCAGTGGTCGTGGGGCTCGGCCGCAGCGTCGCCTACGGCCTGAAACGAGCGCGGCGGCCGAGGCCGCCGCGCGAAGCCTGCAAGCGGTAGTTCAGCGCTGGCGGCGGCGGCGCATCGCCGCGGCGCCGGCTGCCAGGGCGCCGGCCAGAAGCGCCAGCGCCGACGGCTCGGGTGTAGCGTTGATAGCGTTGACGGCCGGCGAGTTGGGAAAGCCGCCGAGCGGGAACCTGGGATCTCCGCTGCGCACCGGAAGCGTGGTCCACGACGCCTGGTAGGGTGCGTCAGTCGGGCCGAAATCGGACGTGAAGCCGAACCCGCCGAGTGACTCATCAGGGAAGATGGCGCCGTCGAGGTCACCTTCGCAGGTGGTCACGGTGGCGGCCACGGTGGTCGCGACGGCGCGCCCGTTGGTCCAGCACACGTTGTACCAGTGCAGTACCTGCGACACGGTGGTGTAGGGGCTGTTGGGGCCGGCGTAGAACGGGTCACCGGGAGTCTGCCAGCTGGCGACGCCGTCCCAACCCGTGGCCGGGTTGGCGGAACCGATGGTCTCAATCGTGAAGGTCCAGTTCACCGGCGAGACGATGTTGGTGATGCCGGCGTCACCGAACCAGGGCAGTTCCCAATCGACCAGGATCGGGGGCAGCGGACCGTCGGGCCCCCCGTCGTTTTGGCTGGTGTTGCTGACCGTGTAGTTGTAGGCCCAGGTGCCGTTGCCGTTGTTGACGACCGAGTCGGACACGATCGAACTGCGCGTCCAGCCCGACACACCGGCCAATGCCGGCGCCGAGGCGGCGATCCCGATCGCCAGTGCGAGGGCGGCGACTGCGTTGGGCGGGGTGAGGTGCATGGGGGTCTCCAGCAGGTTAAGCCGCGTGGCGCGTTTGTTAAATTTGAAGCAAGTTTCGTGCCGTATGTCGCTATCTCGAACGGAATCAACCTCGTACAGTGAGCGGCCGGCTTACACCGTAAGATTTGCCGACAGATCGCCCGCTGCCCCGATGACCGCCAAGCACAAGCCCGAAGCCCGCCCGGCCCGCAGACGCTGGCTTGTCGGCGGCGTGGTCGGGGCCGGTATCGTCGCGCTCGGCAGCTGGTGGCATCGGCGGCGGTCGAACCCTTCTGCGCGGGTCGATCGGCTGCAGGGGCTCGAGGCCTGGGTCGACACGCTGCTGCCGGCCGATGGTGAGCTGCCCGGCGCCATCGCGCTCGGCGCGCATCAGGCGATCGAGGCCTCCGGCCGGCGCAATGCCACCCTGGGCGCACTGCATGCGGCCGGGCTGGACTGGGCCGATGCCCAGGCGCGTAGCCATGGCGCGCCCGCCTTTGCGGCACTGACGCGGGCCCAGCGTGAGGATGTCGTGGCCCGGGCCCAGCACAGCCCCGAAGGTTCTGCACCGAGGGTCTTCTTCCAGTCGACGCTCGACGATACCTTCTTCCTCCACTACAGCGACCCACGCAGCTGGCCGGCGCTGGGCTACGACGGCCCGCCTCAACCGCGGGGCTTTCCCGATCACGCGCAGGCGCCGCGGACGTGACGACCGGTGAGCGGCTGCGGCCGGACGTGGTGGTGGTCGGCTCAGGGGCCGGCGGCGCGGCCTGCGCCTGGGCGCTGGCGATGGACGGCGTGCGGGTGCTGCTGCTCGAGTCGGGGCCGTCGTTCGACCCGCTCGACGACTACCGCTTGGCGCACGGCGACTGGGAGCGCAGCGCATTCCCGGCCAAGCCGGGGTCGAGCTTCGAGGTCTCGTTCGACCGCATGCAGTCGCTGGACCCGCGCCACGCGACGCTGGCAAGCTGGAACCACAACCTCGGGCGCCTGGTCGGCAGCGGCCTGCGCAAGGGCGTGGCTTACCACCATGTGCGCGGCGTCGGCGGCAGTACGCTGCACTTCACTGGTGAGGCCCACCGGCTGCACCCGGAGTCGATGCACATGCGCTCGCGCTTCGGCGTTGCCGCCGACTGGCCGTTGGACTACCGGGACCTGGAGCCGTTCTACACCCGGGCCGAGGCGGTCCTGGGTGTCGCCGGGCCGGCGCAAGACGTGGTGCGCTGGCGGTCGCGCCCATGCCCCTTGCCAGCGCACCCGCAAAGCCACGCCAGCCGGGTGCTCGGTGAGGGATTCGCGCGACTGGGCATGTCGTGGCAGCCGCAGACGCTGGCCGTGCTGTCGCGGCCCTACGACGGCCGCCCGGGCTGCAACTACTGCGGCCAGTGCAACCGCGGCTGTCCGCGCACCGACAAGGGCAGTGCCGACGTGACCTTCATCGCGCAGGCGCGACGAACTGGGCGCTGCGAGCTGCGCCCGCTGTCGCATGTCACCTCGATCGAGCCCGGGCCCGACGACCGGGTCGCGAGGCTGACCTGGGTCGACGCCGGCGGGGCCACACACGCCGTCTCGCCGCGCGCGGTGGTGCTGGCCGCCGGCGCGGTGCATACCCCACGGATGCTGCTGCTGTCGGCCGGCACGAGGGCGCCGCAGGGGCTGGCCAACGAATCGGGCCAAGTCGGCCGCAACCTGATGGAAACGCTGTCTTGGGTCAGCAGCGCGCTGCACCCCGAGCGGCTGGGCAGCCACCGCGGGCTGCCCTCGGACAGCGTGTGCTGGGACTTCAATGCGCCCGACGCGATCGACGGCGTGCCGGGCGGCTGCCGCTTCACGATGGGCACGCTCGAGGCCGACCTCGCCGGGCCGGTCAACACTGCCCGGCGCGTGGTGCCCGGCTGGGGGCTGTCTCACCGCCGGGCGATGAAGGACCAGTTCGGTCGCGTGCTGTCGGTGGCCTCGATTGGTGAGTTCCTGCCCAACGACGGCAGCCGGGTCGACCTCGACCCTGCGCGCCGCGACGAACACGGACAGCCGGTCGCGCGGCTGCGCAGCCGGCTGGATGAGGCCGACATCGCGCGTCTGAACTTCATGGCCAGTCG
>JANOJJ010000618.1:0-2824 GCA_031408155.1 Rubrivivax sp. | reverse complement strand
CAGCAAGAAGGTCTGGGACCAGCTCTCGGCCGATGAGAAGAAGATCGTGCAGGACGCGGCCATCGAAGCCAGCCGCTACCAGCGCCAGGTCAATCGCGAAGCCGCCGCCGGCCAGCTCGACGCCCTGAAGAAGGCCGGCATGCAGGTGACCGAACTGTCGGCCGCCGAACAAGCCAAGCTGCGCGCCAAGCTCGAGCCCGTGATCACCAAGCACGGCGCGGCCATCAGCGCCACCGTGGCCGAGCTGCAGGCCGAGCTGGCCAAGCTGCGCAAGTGACCGCCGTGGCCGCAGCCCCTGCAGCCGCCGCGCGCAGCGTGATGCCGGCCGCCACCAACGCGCCACGCAAGCTGCTGGTCGGCCTGATCGGCGCCGGCATCCAGCGTTCGCTGACGCCGGCGCTGCAGGAAGAAGAGGCCCGCGCGCAGGGCCTGCGCCTGCACTACCAGCTGATCGATCTCGAAACGCGCCAGCACGACCCCGAAGCCCTGCCCATGCTGCTCGACGCCGCGCGCACGATGGGCTTTGCCGGATTGAACATCACCTTCCCGTGCAAGCAGGCGGTGATCCCGCTGCTGGACGAGCTGGCGGACGAAGCGCGTGCGATGGGTGCCGTCAACACCGTGGTGCAACGTGATGGCCGGCTGATCGGCCACAACACCGATGGCTCGGGCTGGCACTGGGGCTTCGAGCGCCTGCTGCCGGGCGCCGACACATCGCGCGTGGTGCTGCTGGGTGCCGGTGGCGCGGGTTCGGCCATCGCCCACGCGGTGCTGCGCCGCGGCGCCGGCCAGCTGCTGCTGGTCGACAGCGACGCAGCGCGTGCCGACGCTCTGGCGGCGAGCCTGAACGCCATCTACAGTGGCATGCGCGCGTCAGGCAGCACCGGCGCCGCCGCTGCGCTGCGAGGCGCCAGCGGCCTGATCCACGCCACGCCCACCGGCATGGACAAGGTGCCCGGCCTGCCCTTGCCGGCCGACTTGCTGCACCCCGGCTTGTGGGTCAGCGAGATCGTCTACTTCCCGCTCGAAACTGCCTTGCTGAAGGCGGCCCGCGCACGCGGCTGCCGCGTGGCCGACGGCGGCGGCATGGCGGTCGGCCAGGCGGTCGGCGCTTTCGAGCACTTCACCGGCCTGCAGGCCAACGCCGCACGCATGGACGCGCATTTCCGCCGGCTGGTCGCCGAACGACGCTGAGTGCGGCCGAACGCACCGACCGCCGATCAACCTGCCGCTGGACCGGGAAGGCGTGCGGCGCAGCCACTCGAGCGCTACGCGGCCGCGGCGCCTTGGCGATAGACCTTGCGCAGCGCCTTGAGCAGCGCCGCGCGGTCCGGCATCGGCGCGCCGCACGAGGTGCGTTTGGCGATCGCCTGATCGAGCGCCGCCTCCACGCCATGCCGATCGACCGAATAGCGCGTGCTGGCCGGCCGGCCCTGCTTGCTGCGCCAGGTCGCCACCACGTAGAGCACGGTGCTGAGCGAAAAGCGGGTCCACTCGAAGCGCACGCCGGCGGCCGGCGTGCGGCTGGTGCTGAGCAGGCGCCCGGCTTGGCTGCCGCCACGCTTGCGCGTCTTCGGCAGGCCCATCTCGCGCGCGGTGCGGCGCGCTGCGCGCAAGGCCTTGTCGGCGCCGCCGAGCTTGCGCGCGGCGAAGAACTTCGACAGCCCGGGCCCACCGCCGTTGATGCGAAGCTGGTAACCCTCGACCTCGCCCTGGCGGCGGATGGTCACGATGTGGGCGGTGTTGGCTTGCATGTCCATGGTGAAGTCGACCTCGAGGCCTGTGCGCCGCGCCCTGCGTCGGGGCGTCGGTCGTGAGCGGTCTACTCCCTGCTGCCGGCTCGCGCGGCCGGCGACGGATCGGGGTCGGCCAGTTCGTCGAGGATCGGGCAGTCGGGCCGTTCGTTGCCGTGGCAGCAATGGACCAGGGCTTCGAGCGTGCGCCGCATGCTCGTCATCTCGGCGATGCGGCGATCGAGATCGGCCACGTGCGCCTGCGCGATGCGTTTCACGTCGGCGCTGGCGCGACGCCGGTTCTGCCACAACTTGAGCAGTTCGCCGATCTCGGCCATTGAAAAACCGAGCTCGCGTCCGCGACGGATGAAACGCAAGGTATGCACCTCGGCCATGCCGTACTGCCGGTAGCCCGCTTCGCTGCGCACCACCTTGGACAGCAGGCCGAGTGACTCGTAGTGTCGCACCATCTTGGCCGACACGCCCGAGCGCGAGGCCGCTTCACCGATGTTCATGGGCGGTGTCCCTTGCGGCCCGCCTGCCGCTGCAGCAGCAGCGCATTGCTAACCTCACTGACGCTGCTGAAGGCCATCGCCGCGCCGGCGAGCACCGGGTTGAGCAGCCCAAAGGCGGCCAGCGGCAGGCCGATCACGTTGCAGGCGAAGGCCCAGAACAGGTTCTGCCGGAACTTGGCCGTGGTGCGGCGCGACAGTTCGATCGCCTCGGCCACCAGCGCCGGGTCAGCGCGCATCAGGGTCACGCCGGCGGCGTGCATGGCGACGTCGGTGCCGGTGGCCATCGCGATGCCGACATCGGCCGCGGCCAGCGCCGGTGCATCGTTGATGCCGTCGCCGACCATCGCCCCGACGGTCTGCGTTCCCGCGCTGATGTCGTGCAGCGCCGCCACTACGGCGGCCTTGTCGGCACGCAGTTGCGTCGCCGGCGGCACGGTCAGGCCCTGCTCGCGCGCGGCCTGCGTCACGGCGCGCGCCAGCGGGTGTTCGCTCCCGGCCTGCAGTGCGGCAGCCTGGCGCAGCAGCGCCGGCAGATCGCCGTCGGCGGCCTCGCTGGCAAGCAGGCGCGGCAGGGCC
>JANOJJ010000600.1:0-7406 GCA_031408155.1 Rubrivivax sp. | reverse complement strand
CGAAGGCATGACCGCGGCCGGCATGGATGCCGCCAGGCAGGACGAGCAGATCCAGCATTTGAACAACTCGCTGGCGGCGGCTTTCACCGCGCGTGCGGCGGTCATCCCCGACGAGCGTCTGCGCGAGATGATGGAGCGGCTCGAGACGCTGGAAGAGTTGCTGCACGACGCGCAGCAGATCGAGATCGACGAGTCGATGGTGCTCGACCTGTCGGGCCACCAGAGTTCAGACCTCGAGATCGTGCTCGAAGGCGGCTCGATGCCCACGCCGGCGATGGTGGCCTGGGCGCGTGAACTCCAGGTCGGCAGCTGGTACATGCTCGATCACAAGGGCCGCAACGAGCCGGTGCAGCTGGCCTGGCACGGCATGCGCAAGCAGTTGTCGCTGTTCGTCACCCCGCAGGGCCGCTGCATGATGTTTCAGCAGCATCGGTTGGCGTCGTTCCTGCAGGCCGGCCTGCTGTTGCCGGCACAGGACGAGGCGCTCACGGTGCGCGCCACGCGCAGCGCGCTGGCCAAGCTCGACGTGGACTCGTCCCGCCTGTTGAACTGAGGTCGCGTCGCGCGGGCCTCGGGCGTCCCGCTCAGTGGATCAGCCGGTCTTCCGGGTCGACGAACAACTCGTCGAGAATCAGCGCATCGGGCTCTTCGCCCAGGCTCCAGAACACCATCAGCACGATGACCTTGAGGTCGTCGAGCTCGAGCGGGCCGCTGTCGACCGCGGTCGCGCGGTCGATCACCATCTCACGCATTTCGGGTGGCAGCACGCCGGCCGATTCGAGGAAGGAGATGAAGGCGACCGAGTCCTCGCCCAGCAACTCTTGCTCGGCCGGGCTGTAGACCCGCAGACTGTCGCTGCGCTGCTCGGCCACGCGCCCTTCGGTGCTGCTGGCCAGGCCATCGAGCCAGTGCAAGGCTTCCTGGATCTCGTCGGATTCGAACCCGACCGCACTGAGCTTGCGCGACAGCTGCGGGTGGGCTGGACAGGCGTCGGGTCGCCAGTAGTTCTCGTAGAGATAGACCAGCACGTCGAACATGATGAAGCCACTATACCGCAGGGACTTGGCGACAGTTCGAGTGAACGGGGTCGGTGCGCAGGACCCCGATTCAGGCGCGGCCGCGACGCTGGAACAGGCCGCCGGGCAGCCGTGCCACCTGGCCGTCGAGCTCGAGTTCGAGCAGGCGGGCGAGCAGGTCGGCAGTGTGTCGCCCGGTGCGCGCCTGCAGGCTGTCGAGCGACGCCGGGTCGTGGCCCAGGGCTTCGAGCAGGGGATCGGTCGCGATCGAGTCTTGCTCGAGCAACGCCGGAGCGGGCGCACGCCCGAGCAGCGAGGGTTGCCGCAGTTCGTCCAGCACGTCGGCGGCGCATTCCACCAGCTTGGCGCCGTCGCGGATCAGCGCGTGGCACCCGCGCGACTGGGCCGAGTGGATCGAGCCCGGGATCGCGAACACTTCGCGTCCGGCCTCGTTGGCCAGCCGCGCGGTGATGAGCGAGCCCGATTGCAGCGCCGCCTCGACCACCAGCGTGCCCAGGCTGAGGCCGGCGATGATGCGATTGCGCTGCGGAAAGTTCTCGCCCAGCGGTGGCATGCCGAGCAGGTATTCGCTGACGATCGCACCCTGCGCCGCGATGCGCTGCGCCAGTTCCAGGTGCCGCTTCGGGTAGACCCGGTCGAGCCCGCTGCCGAGCACCGCGACGGTCGGTGCGCCGCTGGCCAGCGCGCCTTCGTGCGCCGCACCGTCAACGCCCAGCGCCAGGCCCGACACCACCACGTAGCCAGCGCTGCCGAACTGGCGGGCGAACTCGCGTGCGTTCTCGCTGCCCTGGGCGCTCGGGCGCCGGCTGCCCACCACCGCGATCGACGGTGCCGACAGGTGGGACAACTCGCCCTGCACGTACAGCAGCAGCGGTGGGTCGGGACTTTCGAGCAATTGCCGCGGATAGCCCTCATCACCGAGCGCCAGCACGTGGCGCGCGGGGCCACCGGCCAACCACGCCTGCAGCGCCGAGCGGTGCCGTTCCAGGTCGACGGGTTCGCGCCGGATCTCGAGCGCCAGCCGCTCCCCGGCTGCGTTGCGCAAGGCAGCGTCCGTTGCGTCGATCACGCCTTGCGGCGAGCCGAACAGCGTCAGCAATCGGCGCGCGCCGTCGCGTCCGACGCCGGGTACGAGCAGCAGGCGCAACCAGGCGCCGAGCTCGGCCGGGTCGATCAAGGTCGGAGCCCGAACGCAGGCTGGCGGTCAGCCCGCGTGTGGAATCGGGTGCCAGCGCCTGGCTGGCAATCGGCTCCTTGCGTACCTGCAAGTCCGGCCTCAGCCCCGTCGCTTGTATCGCGCCTGGGCCTTCGATCGGCGTGCAAGTCCGGGCGGACTTTCACCTTCGATCTCAGGGCTGGGTGAAGCGATCGCCCACGCCCACCGGGTCTTGCACCGCGAGAATCAACGCGTACGACACGCGCTCGAAGACGCGGAACACGAACAGCAGGCCGTGCCGTTCGTCGGGCAGGCGCATCACCGTGCGCAGACCGTCGGTGCGGTCGATCGCGGGCGTGCCCGCGCGCCACAGTGCGAGCACGTGACCTCGCTCGAGACCGTCGCGCGCGCCTCGGTTGAGGGCGACGATCTGGTTCTGGCCGGCGCGCACCGCTTCGCCATAGACCGACAGCACGCGGCCATCGATCGGTGCGTTGGGCGCATGTGGAGCATAGGCTGTCAGGTCGCGCGGCGGCACCGGTGACAGGCGGTCGCCGATACCGGCTTCGAGCCGTGCATTGCTGATCATGAAGGTCGCCGGCACCACCACCGCCTTGCCGTCAGCGCCGGGCTTGAGGCCACCGTCGCGTACGAACTCGGCCGTTCCGACATAGGTCGCCTCGTAGCCCAGCACCTGCCGTGTTTCGGGGTCGACCATCGGCTTGGGCTCGCGGAACAAGCGGAAATCCCGTGCCCCGGCGAGGTCTCCGCGCACGTAGGCGGTCTCGCCGCGCGAGACGATCACCCGGCCTTCCTGGGTGGCCACGATGCGCGGCGCGCGCGCCAGTTCGTCGCTGTCGAACACCACCGCTTCATTGAGGAAGGGGCCGATCAGGTGCAGCGGCAGCGATGCGATCGCACCGTTGTCCAGCAACTCCGGGCGCACGCGCGGCGACAGCTTGATCGTGTTGCTGGGCACCGGTGTCGTGTCCTGCGCCACCCTGAGCGTCGCCCGGCCATCGGCCTTGACCAGCACCAGCCTCTGGCCCGGGTAGATCAGGTGCGGGTTGCGGATCTGGTCCAAATTCATGCCCCACAGCTGGGGCCAGCGCCACGGGGTCTTGAGGAACAACCTGGAGATGTCCCACAAGGTATCGCCACGCTGCACGGTGTGCGACTCGGGGGCGTTGGCTGCCAGGTCGGACAGCGGCACACCGGCTTGTGCCACTTCGGTGGCGGCGGCGCGCTGCTGGTCGGTGATGGGGAAGGTGCCGCCGGCTGCCAGCACCGGGCCGGTGTGCAGGCTGCCGAACGCGCCCGCGGCAGCCAAGGCAAGTGCTGCCAGGCCCCAAGCGCGGCGCTCGCCTCGACGATGGCTTCGACTCATGGTGCGGGTCTCCCGGCTTGCGCCTGCTGCGGCGCGCGAATGCCACAATGCTGCATCGGATCAAAGGCGTGCTTCAGGACCAAGCCGTCGGGCACGCCAAAAGTCTTCACTTGGTTTCGCAGATTCTGCCCCTAAATCATTGATATCGCAACGAAAGTGGCCCGCGCGCACCGCCTCCAGCGGACCCGCCGTCGACGCCTGCGTTGCGCCTCGCCCACAACTGTTTCCCTGTGTTGCCGCCTGGGGCGGCTGCCGACCCTCCTGCCATGGCCCGTCTGACCATCCTGCGTTACCCCGACCCGCGCCTGCACACCGTGGCCAAACCCGTAACCGCGGTTGACGACCGCATCCGCCGACTGGTCGATGACCTGCTCGAAACCATGTACGCCGCTGAAGGCGTGGGCCTGGCCGCGACCCAGGTCGACGTGCACGAGCGGCTGCTCGTGATGGACACCTCGCAAGCGCGTGATCATCCGCTGGTGCTGATCAACCCGCAGCTCACCTGGCGCAGCGACGAGATGCGGCTGGCCGAGGAGGGCTGCCTGTCGGTGCCGATGATCTACGACAAGGTCGAACGCCACGCCAGCGTCACGGTGGCGGCGCTGGGCCGCAACGGCCAGCCCTTCGTGTTGACGGTCGACGGGCTGGACGCCATCTGCGTGCAGCATGAGATGGACCACCTGCTGGGCAAGGTCTTCGTCGAGTACCTCAGCGCGCTCAAGCGCGACCGCATTCGCACCAAGATGATCAAGAAGACACGCGATGAGTTGCGCGAGGGGTCGCCGTGAGGGTCGGCTTTGCCGGCACGCCCGAGTTCGCGCGGCTGGCGCTGGCGGCACTGGCCGACGCAGGCCACGAGGTGCCTCTGGTGCTGACCCAGCCCGACCGTCCGGCCGGGCGCGGCCTGAAGCTGCAGCCCTCGGCGGTCAAGCAAGAGGCCGAGCAGCGTGGCCTGTCCCTGATCCAGCCGCGCAGCCTGCGCCTGGACGGCAGGTATCCCGACGATGCCGCAGCGACCCAGGCGGCGCTGGCGGCCGCCCGGCTCGACGTGCTGGTGGTGGCGGCCTACGGCCTGATCCTGCCGGCGTGGACGCTGGCCTGCGCAGCTCATGGCTGCCTGAACGTCCATGGCTCGCTGCTTCCGCGCTGGCGCGGCGCGGCACCGATCCAGCGTGCCATCGAGGCCGGTGACGCCGAGACCGGCATCACGGTGATGCAGATGGACGCTGGCCTCGACACGGGTGCCATGCTGCTGGCGCGCGCAGTGCCGATCGGGCCCGACGACAGCGCCGCCACGCTGCACGACCGTCTGGCAGCGGTGGGCGCCGAGCTGATCGTCCAGGCCGTGCCGGCCTGGGTCCAGGGTGAGCTGGTTGCACAGCCTCAACCGACATCCGGAGCGAGCTACGCGTCCAAGATAGACAAGGCCGAAGCCGCGGTCGACTGGACCGCACCTGCGGTCGTGATCGAACGCCGGGTGCGCGCCTTCGACCCCTTCCCGGGGTCCACCTTCAGGCTTGGCGCCGAGGTGGTCAAGCTGTGGCGCGCGCGCTTGGCCGATCACGGGCCCGGCGCGGCCCGGCCTGGCGAGCGCCTGCCCAGCGCACCGGGCAGCCTGCTCGTGGCCTGCGGCGACGGCGCGCTCGAACTGCTCGAACTGCAGCGCACCGGTGGGCGTCGCGTGCCCGTGGCCGACTTCCTGCGCGGGCACCCGGGGCCGCTGGGCGCACGGCTGTCGGGCCTCTGAGCTCGAGGCGGCGGCGGTTGCGCCCTCAAGCCGGCACCGGTGACGGCCGATAACGAGTGCAGCCCACGGGTCATTGCCATGCGTTGCACTTCACTTCTGACCAGTCTGCTGCTGCTTGCCTCGGTGAGTGGCTGCGACCTGCTGGGCATCGAATCGACGACGGACTTGGCGGCCCGGCGCGAGGCCGAGGGCAAGGCCATCGGCGGCGCTTGCCGCCACGCTGGCCGCGCCATCGAGGACTGTTACGCCCTCAATCGCAAGGCCGACAAGGCAGCGGTGTTCGCCGGCTGGCGCGACATGAACGATTACATGCGCGAGAACAAGGTCGACGCCGTCGCCCCCGTGCTGCCGCCGTCGGGTGCCGTTGCATCGCCGCCCAAGAGCGCCGCCCCCGCCAACGACGAAGTCGCCGCTGAAGGCGCCAAGAAGCACGCCAAGGCCAAGGCCCACTGACCCCTGTCGACGCCCCGGCCCGGCCGCGTCCGGATGGGACAATCGCCGCATGCAGTCCGTAGCGGCGCTCTGGCGCCAGAACGCGTTCCGGCTCGGTGCGCGCGACATGAGCAGTCCGACCATCGGCATCGCCGCCTGGGGCCTGGTGACCGGAGTGGCGATGGTCAAGTCAGGCCTGTCGATCCCGGTCGCGCTGGCGATGTCGCTGCTGGTGTTTGCCGGCAGCGCGCAGCTGGCGGTCATACCGCTGCTGGCCGCCGGTGCGCCGATCTGGGTGTTGTGGGCCACCGCCGCCTGCGTCAACCTGCGCTTCCTGATCCTGTCGGCCCAATGGCGGCCCTACTTTGGCCATCTGCCGCGCGGCCAGCGCTTGCGCATGGCCTACTTTGCCGCCGACCTGAACGTCGTGCAGTTCATGCGTCGCTATCCCGAGGCCCGGGCGCAGCCCGAGCAGGTGCCATACTTCTGGGGCGGAGCGGCGCTGAACTGGACCTCGTGGCAGGTGCTGTCGATCGCCGGCATCCTGCTTGGCGACCGCGTACCCGGTCATTGGGGTCTGGGATTTGCCGGCGTCCTGGTGCTGATCGGGCTGGTCGGCTCGATGCTGACCGACCGTGCGACTTGGGTGGCTGCCGGTGTGGCCGCGGCGACCGCGGTGGCCGCCCATGCCTTGCCGCTCAAGCTCAACATCGTGCTGGCCATCGTCGCGGCGGTGATCGCCGGACTGCTGGTCGACCACCACACGACGCGCAGCGCCCCGACCGCAGACGACCGCACATGAGCGAAGGCACGAGTTTGTCGTGGCAGGTCGGGCTGGCCTTGCTCGGGCTGGGTCTGGTGACGCTGCTGACGCGCGGCTTCTTTCTGCTGCCCGAGCGTGAGTGGCCCTTGCCCGACTGGCTGCGCAAGGGCCTGCGCTACGCACCCTTGGCGGCGCTGACCGCCGTGGTGGCGCCCGAAGTGGTGATGAGCCAGGGCCAACTGATCGACAACGTGCACGACGCCCGGCTGTACGCCGCGCTGGCCGGCGCGCTGTGGTTCGTCTGGCGGCGCGATATCCTGGGCACCCTCATCGCCGGCATGCTGGTGCTGTTGCCCTTGCGCCTGGGGCTGGGCTGGTAGGGGCCGCGAGACAATCGGGGCCGTCGCTCCTCCAACCGCTGCGGCGGTCACATCATGAAGATCCTTCGATTCGCCGACCTCGTCGCGCAAGGCCGGGCTACCGGCAAGCGCGTGTTCATCCGCGCCGACCTCAACGTGCCGCAGGACGACGCCGGCCTCATCACCGAGGACACCCGCATCCGTGCCAGCGTGCCGTGCATCCGGATGGCGCTGGACGCCGGCGCGGCGGTGATGGTCACCTCGCACCTGGGCCGTCCGACCGAGGGCGCCTTCAAGCCCGAGGATACGCTCGCACCGGTAGCGGCGCGCCTGGCCGAACTGCTGGGCCGGCCGGTGCCGCTGCTGGCCGACTGGGTCGACGGCGTGAGCGTCGCGCCGGGCCAGCTGGTGCTGCTGGAAAATTGTCGCGTCAACAAGGGCGAGAAGAAGAACGACGAGGCACTGGCCAGGAAGATGGCCGCGCTGTGCGACATCTTCGTGCACGACGCCTTCGGCACCGCGCAC
>JANOJJ010000553.1:0-14499 GCA_031408155.1 Rubrivivax sp. | reverse complement strand
GAGTCGATCACCTTCAGCACCGAGCCGCTGCCGCGCAATGCCAATGGCAAGTTGATGAAGCGACTGTTGCGCGACCGGCTCGGCTGAGATCGGACGTGCAAGTCCGGAAGGACTTGCGCGCCTATCGAAGGCCCGGCCGCGATTTCACGCGGACGCTCTGAGACGCCATCCGATGCAGCCGCGCCAGGTGGCTTCACGGCTGCACCGGTGTGGCCATCGGCAGTGCCATGCCGCGCCGGTGCATCTCTTCGCGCACCAGATCCGGCCGGTCGCTGACGATGCCTTGCACGCCCAGGTCCAGTGCATGGGCGATCTGCGCCGGCTCGTTCACCGTCCACGCCAGCACGGCCAGGCCGAGTGCCTGGGCCTCCTTGACCTTGGCCGCGTCGAGGTCGCCCAGGAAGCTCGACCACATCCGCCCGCCGGCGGCCTTGATCATCTTCGGTACCGAGCCATGCTCGGCGACCTTGAAGCCGGCGGTCCAGGCCGAGCCTTCGGCCTTGTCGGCGCCGACGTTATCCAGCCAGCGTTGCTGCGCCGTCAGGTAGACGGCGCCGATCTCAGGTGCCTCCTTCTGCACCACTTGAAGCGTGCGCCAGTCGAAGGACAGGATCGACGATCGATCGGTCAAACCCGCGTCGCGGATGGCCTTGATCAAGGCTCGCGCAAAAGGCTCGGGGGCCATCGTCTGCTCTGGCGCCGTCGGTGTGACCTTGGTCTCCAGCGCGAAGCGCACCGTCGTATTGCCCGACTTCTTCACCAGCGCGAACAGGTCGGCCAGTTTGGGCAGGCGGGTGCCGTCGATCGGCCGTTGTGATGGGTACAGGCTGGCGTAGCTCGTCCCGGGCTTGAGCCGGCCGACGTCGTAGTGCTGCAGTTGGTCGAAATTCGTCCACCAGATCACCGGCCCGCGGGCGGTCAGGAATCGACCGTCTGGCCCGCGGGTGAGGTCCGGGTTCAGCGCCGGATCGTGAGAGATGACGAGCTGACCGTCGCGCGTGATGGCGATATCGGTCTCGAGCGTCGTCACACCGATCGACAGCGCGAGCGCAAAAGCGGGCAGGGTGTTCTCGGGTGCCAGCCCACGTGCGCCGCGGTGGCCTTGCAGGTCGAAGGCCAGGGCGTGCAGGCTGGTCATCAACAGCGTGAGCGTGATCCAACGCATCATGACGGCTCCTGGATGGGGTCTGGGCGGATCGAGGTCCGGCGTCAGCGCGGGGGGTCGAGCTCGATGCGCTGTTGCAGCAAGCGTACAGCCTGCAAGGCGAGTTTTAGCGCGAGCGGCAGGGTGTCGGCAAAGGGCTTGACATCGGCCAGTGCGTGGAATAATGTCCCACAAACCAGGCAACATCCCAGGGTCTCGACATGGCTACACCATTGAGCTCACCCCTGCACACGCCGAGCGCGGGCCGCCGCGCGGCCTTGCCGGCTGTCGCCTTGCTGGTCAGCACCTGGCTGGTGGCCTGCGGCGGCGGCAGCAGCAGCAGCACCCCGGACCTGCAGCCGCGCAACGAGTCGGCCATCGCCACCGCGCAAAGCGGTGAGGTGCTGAGCTACGTGCGGCGCAAGCTGAAGACGCGCGGCCCGCTGGACAGCAGCAGCCAGACCTTTGGCGACGTGCCGGAATGGCTGGGCACAGCCTCCACCCCCAGCGGCGCCGTGGTGCGCACGGGTACGCTGGTGCAGGAAGCCGGCGTCGACGAAGACGATCTGATCAAGACCGACGGCACCCGCATCGTCACGCTGCAGCCGCTACAGCACGACGGAAGCCGCGAGACGGCCTTTGCCCGCCTGGGCATCCATACGCTCGATGCCGCCGGGCGGGCCCAGTTGGCAGGGGCCGCGATGATCAACACCGACAAACCGGCGTGGATGGCAACGCGCGGCATGCTGCTGGCCAGCGATGTGTCGCGCGTGGCGCTGCTGGCTGAAAGCGCCGGCGACCCGCTGGCATTCCCGGACTGCCCTGAAGGCATGGCCTGCATCACCGCCTTGCTGCCGTTTCGCCCGTCGACACCCCAGGTGCACGTGCAGTTGCTCGACGTCAGCCAGCCGGCCAATCTGCCGCCGCCCGAGCGACTCGTGATCGACGGCCAATTGGTGGGCACGCGCATGATCGGCCGCACACTGTACGTGGTGGCCACGCATGCGCCGCAGTTCGCGTTCGACCGCCTGCCGCTGACCACCACGCCGGCCGAGCGTCAGCTCGCGCTAGACACGCTGACGCTGGCCGACGTGCTGCCGACCATCAGCGTCAACGGCGCTGCACCGCAGCCGCTGGTGACCGAGGGCGACTGCTGGCTGCAGCCGGCCAACACGTCGCAACAGGTCGCAGTGACCACGCTGACAGCGATCGACCTGGCTTCGCCAACGTATGCACGCAGCAGCCGCTGCTTCGTCGGCGGCACCGAGGCGCTGTACATGTCGCCGGCCAGCATCTACCTGGCCACGACGCGCAACGACGTGCAGACGCAGCAGGGCCGCATCGCTTTCGCGCCCGAGATGCGCACCGACATCCACAAGTTCGGCGTCATCGGCAGCAGCATCGCTTACCGCGGGTCGGGCAGCGTCAGCGGCAGCCTGGGCTGGGACCGCGAGCGCACGCCCTACCGCCTGAGCGAGCATAACGGCGACCTTAGGGTGATCAGCTTCAGCGGCAGCTTGGGCTGGGTGACCGAGGCCGACGCGGCCAGCATGGCGGCTTCGCCGGCCACCTTGACGGTGCTGCGTGAACGCACCAGCGACGCCAGCCTGCAGGCCGTGGCCACGCTGCCCAACGCGCAACGCCCGGCACCCATCGGCAAGGCGGGCGAGCAGATCTACGCGGTGCGCTTCCTGGGCGAGCGGGCCTACGTCGTCACCTTCCGCCGTACCGACCCGTTGGTCGTGCTGGACTTGTCCAACCCCGCCGACCCGCGCAGCGCAGGCGAACTGCAGGTGCCGGGCTTTTCGGACTGGCTCTTTCCGATCGATGGTGGGCTGTTGTTCGGCGTGGGCAAGGACGCCAACGCCGAGGGCCAGGTGCTGGGTGCCAAGGTCGCGCTGTTCGACGTGCGCGACGCGGCCAACCCGCGGCTGCTGGATAGCCGCACCTTTGGTTTGGCAGGCAGCAGCACGGCGCTGGACACCAGCTCGCACGGCATGAGCCTGCAGGCCGTGGGCAGCGCCACGCGCATGGCGCTGCCGATGATGGTGATGACGGGCGATACCAGCCTGCCGGCACTGAACCTGCAGCGCTTCGAAGTCGACTCCGCCGCGCGCAGCCTGGTGGTCAAGCCGGCCATCGAGCTCGGCCAGGCCTGGGTCGACATCGGCAGCTGGCGCACCCTGCAGCTCGGCGCCCAGCTGTACTTGTTGCGCGACGGCAGGCTCGACAGCCTGGACTGGTGAGCGTCAGAAGCCGGCCTGCCGCGCAGCAGGCCGGTGCTATGCTGGGGCGGCATGCCCGCGGATCCTGCCGAGCCCCCGTTGTCCGTCGATCCTGACCGCGCCTTGACCGCGCGCCTGCACGCCGAGCTGCACCGGCGCACCGCCCACCTCAGCCCGACCGCGCGCGCGCTGCTGTGGAGCATGTTTGCGGGCCTGATCTTCTGCCTGCTCAACGTGATTGCACGCACGCTCACCCAGCAGTTGCATCCGATGCAGGCGCAGTTCCTGCGTTACTTCTTCGGCCTGGCGGTGATGCTGCCGCTGCTATTGCGCGCGGGCCTGGCGGCCTATCGCCCCAAGCACCTGGGCGGACAATTCCTGCGCGGCGCGGTGCATGCCGCGGGCCTGATGATGTGGTTCACGGCGCTGCCGCGCATCCCGCTGGCCGACATGACGGCGATCGGCTTCACCGGGCCGATCTTCATCATGATCGGCGCCTTCGTCTTGCTGGGCGAGCCGATGCGCTGGGAACGCTGGCTGGCCACCGGGGTGGGCTTTGTCGGCATGCTGGTGGTGCTGGGGCCCAAGTTCTCCGGTAGCGGCGGCTGGTGGCATCTGGTGATGCTGGGCTCGGCCCCGGTGTTTGCAGCCTCGTACCTGCTGACCAAGGCGCTGACGCGGATCGAAACCACCGAGGTCATCGTGTTCTGGCAGGCCCTGACGGTCACGCTGTTCAGCCTGCCGTTGGCGCTGCCGGTGTGGCAAGGGCCCGACGCCTGGCAATGGGCCGGCTTTGCGGTCTGCGGCCTGCTCGGGTCGGTCGGCCACTATTGCCTGACGCGGTCTTACCGCCACGCCGACATCTCGGCCACGCAGTCGGTCAAGTTCCTCGACCTGATCTGGGCCTCGGCGCTGGGCTTCATGGTCTTTGCCGACGTGCCCACCGCCAGCACCTTGCTCGGCGGCGCCTTGATCAGCGTGGCCACCATCTGGCTGGCACGACGCGAGTCGCGTGCGCTGTCGCGCCTGGACACTGAACCATGAGCACGCTGCACGTCGCCGACTCGCGCTACGCCTGGACGCGGCTGGCGATCACGCTGGTGATGATGACGATCGGCTCGGCTGCGATGTACGTCATCGCCGTGGTGCTGCCCACGGTGCAGGCCGAGTTCGGCGTGGCGCGCGCCGACGCTTCGTTGCCCTATACGGCGATGATGATCGGCTTTGGCCTCGGCGGTATCTGGATGGGCCGCCTGGCCGATCGCCATGGCGTGATGCGGCCGCTGATGATCGGCGCCGTCGGGCTGGCGGCGGGCTTCGTGGCGGCCGGCTTGTCGGGCGGCATCGCGAGCTTCAGCCTGTGCCACGGCGTGCTGCTGGGCTTCTTCGGCGCCTCGGCCACCTTCGCGCCGCTGGTGGCCGACACGTCGCTGTGGTTCGTCAGGCGGCGCGGCATCGCGGTGGCCATCTGCGCCAGCGGCAACTACCTGGCCGGCGCGGTCTGGCCGCCGATCGTGCAGCACTTCGTCCAGGGCCACGGCTGGCGCGCCACCTACATCGGCCTGGGCCTGTTCTGCGCACTCACGCTGCCGTTGCTGGCGCTGCTGATGCGGCCGCGGCCGCCGGCCGCGCAGGCAGCGCCCGCCACCACCTTGCGCGCCGCACAGCCGTCGCAGCGACCGTTCGGCCTCAGCCTGAACCAGGCCCAGTTGCTGCTGTGCATCGCTGGCGCCTCTTGCTGCGTGGCGATGGCCATGCCGCAGGTGCACATCGTCGCGTACTGCGGTGACCTGGGCTTTGGCGCGGCCCGCGGCGCCGAGATGCTGAGCCTGATGCTGGCCTGCGGCATCGTCAGCCGGCTGCTGTCGGGCGCCATCTGCGACCGCATCGGCGGCCTGCGCACGCTGCTGCTGGGCAGCGTTCTGCAGGGTCTGGCGCTGCTGCTGTTCATCCCCTTCGATGGGCTGGCGTCGCTGTACCTGATTTCGGCGCTGTTCGGCCTCTTCCAGGGCGGCATCGTGCCCAGCTACGCGATCATCGTGCGCGAGCATTTTCCGCCCGCCGAAGCCGGCGCACGGGTGGGCACGGTCCTCATGTTCACGCTGTTCGGCATGGCGCTGGGCGGATGGATGTCGGGACGAGTGTTCGACCTGACAGGCAGCTACCAGGCCGCCTTCATCAACGGCATCGGGTGGAACCTGATCAATTTGTCGATCGTGCTCTTCTTGCTGCACCGGGTTAGCCGCCGACGCGCTCTGGCCACGGCCTGATCGGATCGATCGGCCGGTTGTTCGTCGATACGGTGCGTCACAGGGTCAGCGAGGGTCAGCGAGGGTCAGCGAGGGTCAGCGCTGCGTGGCCGCGCGCCGCGCCCGCCGCTGCAGTGCCTGCATCAGCAGGAACAGCGCGGTCGAGAAGACGATCATGATCGTGGCCACCGCGGTCAGCGCCGGCGTGATGCTGTCGCGCAGGCCGGAGAACATCTCGCGCGGCAGCGTGCGCTGCTCGGGCCCCGCGATCAGCAGCGCGATGACCACGTCGTCGAACGACGCGGCAAAGGCGAACAGCGCGCCCGAGGCCATGGCCGGCACGATGCTGGGCAGCGTGACGCGAAAGAACGTGACCGTGGGCGTGGCGCCACAGGCGGCCGCCGCGCGCGCGAGGTTGGGGTCCAGCCCTTCGAGCGCGGTCAGCACCGGCACGATGACGAACGGCACCGCGATCACGCTGTGCGCCAGGATCAAGCCGCTGAAGGTGCTGGTCAACGCCAGCGGTGCAAGGAAGAAGTACGAGCCCACCGCGACCAGGATCACCGGCACGATCATCGGCGACAGCATGAGCGCTTTCAGTGCCGCTGCCAGGGCGCCGCGCTGGCGCGCCAGGCCGAGCGCGGCCAGCGTGCCCAGCAGCAGCGATAGCGCGGTGGCCGCCAGCCCCACCCGCAGCGAGTTGACCAGCGCGCCGAGCCACTTGCCACCGCTGAACACGTCGTCGTACCAGCGCAGCGACCAACCCGGCAACGGGTAGGTCAGGAACGAGCCGCTGGAAAACGACAGCGGCACGATGGCTGCGATCGGCACCAGCAAAAAGGCCAGCACTGCGGCGCAGTACAGCCGGAAGACCACCGTGCGCAGCATGTTCAGCTCACCACCATCACGCGAGCGCCCGACAAGCGGTGCGCGGCGGCGTACAGCACCAGCGTCGTTACGAGCATCAGCAGGCCCAGCGCGGCGGCCAGGCCCCAGTTGCCGGTGTCGGTGGTGTAGGTGGCGACGAAGTACGACAGCATCTGGTCCGAGCCACCGCCGACCAGCGCCGGGGTGATGTAGTAACCGAGCGCGAGGATGAAGACGATCAGCGAGCCCGCAGCCACGCCGGGCGCGGCGAGCGGCAGGAAGACGCGCACGAAGGCCGTCGCCGGCGGCGCGCCCAGGCTGGCCGCGGCGAGCATGTACTGCGGCGGGATTGACTTGAGCACGCTGTACAGCGGCAGGATCATGAACGGCAGCAGCACATGCGTCATTGCCACCAGCACGCCGGTGCGGTTGTAGATCAGCGTCAGCGGCTCGCTGATCAGCCCGACCTTCAGCAGCAGGCTGTTGACCATGCCTTCCCTTTGCAGCACCACCACCCAGGCCGCGGTGCGCACCAGCAGCGAGGTCCAGAACGGCAGCAGCACCAGCACCATCAGCCAGTCGGCGCTGCGTTCCTTCACCTGCGTCAGCAGCAGCGCGACCGGGAAGCCTGCCAGCAGGCACAGCAGCGTGACACTGCCGCTGATGAACAGCGTACGCCCCAGCACGTCGAGGTAGATGCGGCCAGACTCGGCGGCACGCTCGATGTTGCCGTGCAGGTCACGCGTCAGGTCGACCGACGCCAGCAGGTAGAAGGCCGACATCGGCCCGCGTGCACGCTGAACGGCGGCGAAGAACGCCGGGCTGGCCAGCGCCGGGTCCACGGCTTCGAAGAAGGTCGCGTCGAAGACCTTGCCGGGCTCGGCGCCCGAGGCGTCGCGCGCTGAGCGCATCAGCGTGCTGCGCACGCCGCCCACTTCGTAATTGAGCCGCCGCGCGGCGTCGGCCAGCGTGCTGGCGGCGCGCGCTTCGACCAGATCCTGCGCGAAGGCGCCCCACAGCGGCGCGGGCAAGGGCTGCGTGGTCCGCCAGCCTTGCAGCGCCACCAGCGTGCGCGGCAAGGCGCGCGGCACCTCGGTCTCGCGCACCGCCAGCGACAGCAGGCCCACCAGCGGCACGACGAAGAAGACGAGCAGGAAGCCCGCCAGCGGCAGGACCAGTGCCTTGCGCACTGGGCACTACGTGGTGCCGGCCCGCAGCAGCAAGCGGACCGTCACTTCGTGCCGGCCCACTTGGTCCAGCGCTCGGCCAGCTTGTCGCCGTTGTCGATCCAGAACTTCGGGTCTTCGGCAAAGGCCTGATTCAGGATCTCGGGGTTGGTCGGCAACTCGCCCATCAGGCTCTTGTCGACCAGCGGCGCCGCGCCGGCCGCGGTGACGCCGTAGCGCACGAACTTGGGCAGCCTGGCCTGGTTGTCGGGCCGGCCCATGAATTCGACCAGCTTCTCGGCATTCGCCTTGTGCGGCGTGCCCTTCATGATGACCCAGCTGTCCATCGTGTAGGGCGTGTCCTTCCAGACCATCTTGAAGTTCTTCTTGTCCTTCTCGTTGGCGGCGGTGATGCGGCCGTTGTAGGCGGTGGTCATCACCACGTCGCCGGCGGCCAGCATCTGCGGCGGCTGCGCGCCGCTCTTCCAGAACACCAGCTCGGGCTTGATCGCGTCGAGTTTCTTGAACGCACGCTCCACGCCGTCGGGCGTGCGCAACACCTTGTAGACGTCGCGCGCCGGCACGCCGTCGGCGATCAGCGCGATCTCGAGGTTCCACTTGGCGCCGTTGCGGATGCTGCGCTTGCCGGGCACCTTCTTGCTGTCGAAGAAGTCAGCCCAGCCGGCCGGCGCGGTCTTGAGCTTGTCGCCGTCGTAGGCCAGCACCAGGTTGTAGATGATGGCGCCGACGCCGCAGGGGTGCACGCTGCCGGGCAGGTAGCGCGCGGCGCCGCCAATCTTGCTCACGTCGAGCTTCTCGTACAGGCCCTCGTCGCAGCCGACTTCGAGTTCGTCGGCCTCGACCTGGACCACGTCCCAGTTGTTGTTGCCGCCCTTGATCTTGGTCCGCAGCACGCCCAGGCCACCGTCCCAGGCCTCGTCGACCAGCTTGGTGCCGCTGGCATTGAAGGGCTTGAAGTAGACCTCTTTCTGTCCGTCCTGGTAGGCGCCGCCCCAGGACACGACGGTCAGGTCGCGCTGGGCCAGCGCGGTGCCGGCCAAGCCAGCCAGCGCGGCGGCCGCGGCCAGGGAGGGGATCAGACTGCTCTTCATGCGCGTGCTCCTCGGGTGTGGGGTGTTGGGGTGCTTGCTCGTTCAGGCCGGAAACAGCCAGGCGTCGCCAGCGCCGAAGCTGAGTGTGACGGCCTGGCCCGGGGTCAGACCTTGCGGCAGCGCACGCGGTGCGAGCTTGGCGAACCAGACGGTGTCGAGCCCCTGCAGCCGCGCCACCACACGCCAATGGTCGCCCTGGTGGATGGCGTCAAGCACGGTCGCCGGCAACCGGTTGTCGCCGTCCTTGCCCAGCGGCTCGAGGTGCAGCCGCTCGGGTCGCACGCACAGCTGGGCCTGCGCACCGGCTGCCAGCGCACCAACGGCGCGCGCATGCAAGGCGCGGCCATCCCCCAGGCGCAGCAGCCCGTCGGCTTCGACCCGCCCGGCCAACAGGTTGCTGTCGCCGACGAAGCCCGATACGAAGCTGTTGGCCGGCGTGTCGTACAGCACCTGCGGCGCGGCCAGTTGTTCGATGCGGCCGTGGTTGAACACCGCGACGCGGTCCGACAGCGTCGTCGCCTCGGCCTGGTCGTGGGTGACGAAGACCATGGTCACGCCCAACTCGCGGTGCAGGCGTCGGATCTCGAGCTGCATCTCTTCGCGCAGCTTCTTGTCCAGCGCCGACAGCGGCTCGTCCATCAGCACCACACGCGGCTCGAACACCAGCGCACGCGCCAGCGCCACTCGCTGCTGTTGACCCCCTGAGAGCTGCATCGGCCGGCGGTCGGCCAGATGGCCCAGGCGCACCTTGTCCAGCGCCCTGGCCACGCGGGTGCGGGTGTCGGCCGGCGCCACCTTGCGCACCGACAGCGGGAATCCCACGTTCTGTGCCACCGTCATGTGCGGAAAGAGCGAATAGCTCTGGAACACCACGCCCATCTCGCGCTGGTGCGGCGGCAGGCTCTGGATCGGCCGGCCGTCCAGGCGGATCTGGCCGCTGCTCGGTGCCTCGAAGCCGGCCAGCAACATCAGCGTGGTGGTCTTGCCCGAGCCCGACGGGCCGAGCAGCGTGATGAACTCACCGGCCTCGATGGCCAGGCTCAAGTCGTCCACTGCCGGCACCGGGTTGCCGGCGTAGACCTTGCTGATGCGATCGAACTCGATCAGCGCCATCGGTGCTCAACCGCGCGTCCAGGCCAGGGTTTCGTCCAGCGCCAGCGCCGTCTTGTCGAGCATGAAGTCGATCTCGGCTTCGCTGATGACGAGCGGCGGCGAGAAGGCGATCACGTCGCCGCCGAGCACGCGCAGGATCAGGCCATGAGCCTGCGCGCGGCGCACGAAATAGGCGCCGACGCCCTGCCTGGGGTCGAAGGGCTTGCGCGTGGCCGGGTCCTCGGCCAGTTCCAGCGCCCCGATCAGACCCAGCCCGCGCGCCTGCCCAACCAGCGCATGGCCGGCAAAGCGCTGCAGCCCGGCTTGCAGCCGGGGCGCCACGCGCTGCACATGGGCGACCAGGTCGTCGCTTTCGTAGATGCGCAGCGTCTCGAGCGCCACCGCACAGGCCAGCGGGTGCCCGCTGTAGGTGTAGCCATGGCCGAAGGTGCCGATGCTGGCGCTGGCGTCGGCCACCACCTGGTAGATGCTGTCGCTGACATACAGCGCCGACATCGGCACATAGGCCGAGGTCAGCATCTTGGCCACCGTCAGCATATCGGGCTGCAGGTCGTAGACGTTGCTGCCGAAGCGCTGGCCCAGGCGACCGAAACCGGTGATCACTTCGTCGACGATGAACAGGATCTGGTGTTGCCTGAGCAGCGCCTGCACACGCTCGAAGTAGCCAGGCGGCGGGATGATCACGCCGCCCGCACCTTGCACCGGTTCGGCGATGAAGGCGCCGATCGTCTCGGCGCCTTCGCTGTCGATCAGCGCTTGCAGTTCGACGATCAGCCGGTCGACAAAGGCCACTTCACTTTCGCCTGGCAATCCGTTGCCGTAGAAGTGCGGCGCCGACACCCGCAGCACGCCCGGCAGCGGCAGGTCGAAGTGCTGGTGCATCGTGGCCAGGCCCGACAGCGAGGCGGCTGCCGCGGTCACGCCGTGGTAGCCCTTTTGGCGTGCGATGATCTTCTTCTTCATCGGCTGACCTCGGGCGTTGTGGTAGTAGCGCACCAGCTTGAACGCGGTGTCGTTGCTCTCCGACCCCGAGTTGGCGAACAGCACCCGGCCGGCCTCGAGCAACGGCGTAGGTGCCCAGTCCATCAGCTTGGCCACCAGCTCGGTCAGCGGCCCCGGCACCTTGCCCGAGAACGTGTGGTAGTAGGGCAGGATGCGCATCTGCCGCTCGGCGGCGGCAGCCAGTCGCGGCTCGGAAAACCCCAGCGACGCGCACCACAGGCCAGCCATGCCTTCGAGGTAACGCTGGCCGTTTTCGTCGATCACGTGCACGCCATCGCCTTTGACGATGACCAGCGGCCCTTCCTGCTCCAGTGTGCGCAACTGGGTGTAGGGGTGCAGGTGGTGCGCGATGTCGCTGCGGCCGGCGGGCGAAATGGGGTCGGCAAGAGTGGTCATGGCGGCGTGGTGGGTCGTGGTCGGGGCAATTATGGGTGGCGCGCGCAGGCTGCACCGTGTTGCTTGGCCACCAGCTAGCCGACCAACAGCAGCGCACGCAAGGCGACCAGGTGATGCACGGCCTGGATCTTTGCGGCAGCGGCGTGATCGTCGGCGCGTCGGCTGGTGCCTTGGAAAGGGCGCCTGTCGCGACCCTAAAAAGTGAAAGGGCGGCGGCCTGTTAAGACCGTCGCCCTCTTTGGCGCCGCTGTTAGCGGCTACCCTCGGTGAACCGATTGCTTGACCGATTACTTGACCGACAACCTAACCGATTACTTCTTGCCGGCCGGCGCTTCGCCGGGCGGGATCAGCTGACCCTTCTTGGCGGCATCTGCCGTCTCGGCCTTGACGTCGGCGCGAGCCTTGGTCGACTTCGCAGCGGTCTTGTCTTGCGGCATGCCTTCGCCGGCCTTGAGCACATCGCCCTTCTTGACGGATTCAGCCGTCTCGGCCTTGCGCTCGGCGCGGGTCTTGGTCGACTTGGCGGCGGCCTTTTCTTGCGGCATACCTTCACCGGCCTTGGTCAGCTCGCCCTTCTTGCTGGCGGCAGCGGTTTCGGCCTTCACGTCGGCGCGAGCCTTGCCGGCGGGAGCGCTGGCTTGGGCAAATGCGCCTTGGGCGACCAGGGCTGCCACAGCAGCGATCACCGACCCGACAATCTTGAAATTCATGCTAGCTCCTAGTGGTTTGGTTAGCGCTCGGGGCAATGGCTGCAGAGCCCCGAACCGCGAGGTACCGATCGATCGGTACAGGGGTGGAACAGATTTCAGGCGCCAAGGCGCCGGATCGTGCGAGCCCACAACCGCCGATTCTAGTTCGGCTCCTTGCGGAATCCAACGATCCACCGATGCTCACAACGTGCCCGGGCACGCTGGCGTTGACCGCGGACAGGCCTTTGTATCGACGGCAGGCCCCGTGCCTGCTGGCGCCGCCAGCCGCGCCAGCAGTTGCGGCGAAAGCGCAGCGGCCTGTTGTCAGCGCGCCACGGACTACTTGCCAGACCGCTGTTTCAGGTCGCGCAGCGCAGCCAGCGCGTTGTTGACATGCCGGCTCGGGTCGAGGCTCAGGTAGGCGTAGGCCACCTTGCCGGAGGGTGCAATCACGTACGAAACCCGGTTCGCATAGTCTGGCCGGTGCTGCATCACGGCGTCGAACGACCTGGCGATCGAAAGCGATTCGTCGGACGCCACCGCGAACTTGCCGTTGCACGCCTGCACCGAAAAGCGCGACAAGACGTCGATGTCGTCGCGCGAGATGCCGACCACCGTGGCGCCCATCGATTCGAACTGCGCGATGGCTTCGGCAAAGCTGTGCGCTTCGATCGAGCAGCCCTCTGAAAATGCGAGCGGAAAGAAGTACAGCACCACCGGCCCCTTGGCCAGCGCAGCGGAGAGCGAAAACTGGAACGGCTTGCCGGCTCTGGCGGCGGTGGTGGTGAAGTCCGGCGCCTTGTCCCCGACATCGAGTGCGGCCTCGGCTCCGGCTGCCAGCAGTACCCACATCAAGGCAATGGTGATGAGTGACCGGTGGGTTGGCATGGGACTCGCTCTCAGCTGCAGTGGGCGACGCGATGTTGCCACGGGCAAGGCCGATTGCGCCATGATCAACCCTTGTGGCGCCTGCGTGTGGCAGCGGGTCGAGCGGGCCCGCGACCCGATCGCCTTTGAACGGAGACGAGACGACGATGCCTATCGTTCACGCGTTGCAGCCACCGTTGACCCGACCCCGTCGTCACCTGCCCTGGACGCGAGGGCTGCTGTGGACCTTGTGGGCGCTCCTGCTGGCCACCTTGGGCGCCTGCGGCACGCTGCCGCAGATCGACCGCCAGGCCATCGCCAGCGAAGCCATTCCACTGTCGCAGCGCACGGTTCTGGGCCGCATCGCCAGCAGCTATCGCGCGGCACCCGACCAGTCGGGCTTCCGGCTCATGCCGCTGGGCAGTTTTTCACTCGACACGCGGGTCGAGCTGGCGCGGCGCGCCCAGGTCTCGCTCGACATCCAGTACTACCACATCGAAAACGACGAAAGCGGGCGCTGGCTGCTGCGCGCACTGCGCGACGCTGCGCTGCGCGGGGTGCGGGTGCGGCTGCTGATCGATGACTTCTACACCAGCGGCGAGGACGAACTGTTCCTCGCGCTGGCGGCGCACCCGAACATCGAACTGCGCATCTTCAACCCGTTCTGTTGCTGGCGCTCGCAGGGCCAGCTGACACGGTTCGTGGCTTCGATCGGAGACCTCAAGCGTGTCAACCACCGGATGCACAACAAGCTCTTTATGGCCGATGGCGCGATGGCGGTGATCGGCGGGCGCAATGTCGCCAACGAGTACTTCCTGCGCAACTCGGTGGGCCAGAACTACATCGACGTCGATGCCTTCACGGTGGGCTGGGTAATCGATCCGCTGCAGGGCCTGTTCGACCGCTACTGGAACGCGGACGCCGTGTATCCGATCCACGCCGTTGCGAGCACGGGCACCTCGGCCGCCGACTTGCGCCGCAAGTTCGAGGACTGGACCGGCCCGCAGCGCACGCCGCCGCCAGGCCCTCTGCCGCGCACCGACATCCTCGGCTACGGCCCGATTTCCGAAGACCTGGACAGCGGGAAGCTGGGCCTGACCTGGGCCGAGGCGTACGTCTTCGCCGACCACCCCGACAAGCCCTTTGACGGCGAGGCCGGTGGCGAACTCGAAGAGACCAGCGTCACCTACAACGTCTTCGAGGCCCTGCGCAAGGCAACCAAGGAAGTCCTCATCTCGTCGCCCTATCTGGTGCCTGGCAAGGTGGGCATGGCGCTGCTTCGGGAGTTGCGCTCGCGCGGCGTGCGCGTGACTGCAATGACGAACTCGCTGGGCTCCACCGACGAGCCGCTGGTGCATGTCGGCTACACGGCCTATCGCGAGTTGATGCTCGAGCTCGGCGTGGACCTCTACGAGATCAGCGGCTCGCGGGTCAAGAAGAACCGGCGCGAGAACCTGTTCGGTGCTTCGCTCGGCAGGCTGCACGCCAAGCTGGCGGTGGTCGACCGGCGCGTGCTGTTCGTCGGTTCGATGAACCTCGATCCGCGCTCAGCCACCATCAACACCGAGTTGGGCGCCGTGATCGACAGCCCGGCGCTGGCGCGCGAGCTGATCCGCGTCATCGACATCGACCGCCTGCAAAGCGCCTACCGGCTGCGCCTGGCGGCCGA